>JAGPJL010000035.1 GCA_018054455.1 Parabacteroides sp. | reverse complement strand
CTACCTTTGCACCGCAATCAGAAAACAAGACGCTTAGTCTAACTGGTTTTTCGGGGTGTAGCGCAGTCCGGTTAGCGCACCTGCTTTGGGAGCAGGGGGTCGTGGGTTCGAATCCCGCTACCCCGACACAAGAAAAGCAATCATATTAAATGGTTGCTTTTCTTATTTTATCCCTTTTTGGTATATTAAATTTCGGGTCAACCCGAAAGAATTAATAGTAGACCTACTCTAATAAATCTTGAAAGTGCTGCTGTCTTGTTTGCTTACATTTATGTTATTCGGGGCTGTATCAAGATAGATTAATTTCAAATCCGATTTATTCTTTAAGGCAGCCTGTAAGTCAATTATATCACTCTTGGTCACAATCATCTTTGCACTATCTAATTCTATCATAAGACTGGACATTTTAATACCGCTAAAATCGACAGAACCACCTTTACAGGCTGAAACAGTATAGCTACATTCGCTTGTGTTGGAATCAGTAGAATTATCGTTGGCGTTTACAGACATGAGTCCTCCCAGCGATAAAACTGATAAAGAATCAAGGGATGAATGCTGGATATTTACCCGGCTATTTGCTTTCCCAACAACAGCGTTTACGGACTTGCAGTAAAGATCAATAAAGACTCCCTTTCCATAATAAATATCAGGTTGCTTTATAATAGACTGGTTTGTTTTATTAGCCAAAATGAATAAGGTATCATTTCTAACGATGAATGGCTTTTTACTATCCTTTTCTACCCCCACAAAACGTGCCACTAAAGAGGAAGAGTCGCTTAACTGGATGGAAACTTGCGAACCGGATTCTGCAACCACTACAGAAAATGGAGGAAGCGCATATTCCGACTTTACTATATTGGACGAATTCTGTTTTTCATTATTTTTTGCGGTTATGTACAGGTATAGTATGCTGACAAATACCAAAGAAAAAAATGCTATTAATAGTATATTACTTCGTTTCATGGGTTTTATTCTTTTTTATAACAGTCAATAATTCAGATAAATCATTTTCAGTGAGTTGCAACATTTTTACCTTTTCGATAAAAACCGGCAAATCCCGGTTAAAGAATTCGGCTTTCTCGGTTGCACGAATAAGTTCAATGGCATTTTCGGAGACGAAGAAACCTACGCCTCGTTTATTATCGAATACACCTGCATCGTCCAATAAAGCATAGGTACGCAATACGGTATTTCGGTTTACTTCAAATTCTGCGGCTAAATCCCTGACCGACGGAACCCTGTCGCCTGCCTTCAATGTCCCGGCAAGTATCTGATGACAAAGGTTTTCGGCTATTTGCAGAAATATACCTTTTGTTGATTGGAAATCCATACTCATCCTTGTTTCTCTTTTAATTTGTAATAGGCTAACGGAAAACTAACCAGACCTATCAGAAGACCTATCCAGCCAATAAACAGGTCCATGTTGGATAGCGTGTATATGACCTTATAATTTGGAATATAAGAATTAAAACCATTAGTTTCAGGAAAGAAAATATGAGTGAAAAGAATCATAACCAAATTGATGGAAAAAATTATTGCAACTCCAGCTACAATAGCTTTTATCGCGGCATAACGTTTAAAGAACAGACGGATAGTAAATAAATACATTACTCCCGAAAACATACTTATTACAGCAATTAGTATATGATCAATCGTTTTTTCAAAGTTGAAAATATCAAGGAATGAAAAGCTATCGATCGAAATATTGTTCTTTATAACAATCTCCATATTTAGGGCTGTTGTTCTTGCAAAAAACATAGTTAGATAGAAAACCAGGAAGAAAACAATAAATCCCAATATTCCCCTAAGCAGAAATTGGGAAAGTAATTTCTCAAGATTGGAGGCGGGCAACAATAAATAGGTTCTCGTTGTATTCCTTTCACTAAAAGAAGGGAATGAGCTTCCGAAAAATATTCCGAAGAAAAAGACGGCGAGAATAAATAGAGATCTATAATCGCGTGCTTCAAAAGGAGCTTCCGACCACCGGTTACTCATATTATTCACCGTATAAAAAAATAAAACAATCGCCGAGCCAGCTATCAATAACAGATATTGTTTGTAATTTAATAACAAATCATTCTTTATCAGCAGAGAAATTCTTGCGAGACTGAATCTATCTTTAGTAATCATAATTTATCTTGTTTTAATGGATTTGTTAACAATAGCATTAAAAAGCAATTCCAAATCAATGTTTGATTCGCTGTGAGAAATGGTGGGTACGATAATCCGATAACCACTTGGACAGCGCTCATGATAAATAAGACCATCCACTTCGTCGAGCGATGGAACTGTTTCAAAATGAAGCTTTTTATCTATATCGGCCATTTTTTCCTGATAAACCATGTTCCCATTATCTATTACGATTACGTTGTCGATAATTGCTTCAACATCTTTTACCTGATGTGTGGAAATCAATACCAATTGATCTTCGGTAACAGAACTGACAAGAATCTTCCTAAACAAGCTTTTCGACGGGATATCAAGTCCGTTGGTTGGTTCATCAAAAATGAGGACTTTACAATTGCTGGCCAAAGCAAAAGCAATCAGAAATTTTTTGCGCTGCCCATGGGAAAGTTTGTTTAAGTGATGCTTTCTTTGAAGCTCAAATTCTTTAAAAATTCGTTCGGCTTTCTCCATATCGAACGATGGGTAAAAAGGAACTGTTGCTTTCAAATAACAGTCAATACTTACTGATGGAAAAGAAAATTCTTCCTGTACCATGTAGATATCCGCTAAAAATGCCGGGGTGCGATGGGCGGGTGTAAATCCGTTCACATCTACCTTTCCACTTAAGGGAAACAGTAATCCTGTAATAACATTAAGCAGCGTGGATTTTCCTGCTCCGTTTTTTCCTAAGATTCCTACAATGCTTCCGTTTTCTATATCCATAGAAAAATCAGTAAACAATGGTTTCTTTTTCTTGTACTGAAAGGCTAAATTCTTAATAGTAATCATGGTTCTTTGTTTTAGTGTCATATGTTGGTATGCCACAAAGAAAGAAACAAAATTTCATATAACAAAGTATTTTACAATTATTTTTCGAAATTATTTTATTACATATAAATTAACAAATCCTCCATTCCAATAGTTGGAGTGGAGGATTCATTATATTGTGAAAGCTGCTTCCTGCTTATAGACTTTTTGTAATTGAATCGATATAGTCAAGGACTTCTGTTTTTCCTTCTTTCTTTTCGGCAGAAGTTAGGAAAATAGGAGGGAGTTCTTCCCAACTTTCCTGAAGGATCTTAGTGTAGGCATGCAGGTTTTCGCGCATCCGTCCGCCTCCAAGTTTATCAGTCTTAGTGAAGATGATAGAGAAAGGAATACCGTTCTCGCCCAGCCATTCCATAAACTCGAGGTCGATCTTCTGTGCTTCGAGACGACAATCCAGTAATACAAACAAGTTTGTAAGCTGTTCGCGCTCCAGGATATAATCTTCAATAATTTTGCGTATATTCTCACGACCTTCTTTTCCACGCTGGGCATATCCGTATCCTGGTAAGTCAACGAGATACCATTTGTCGTCGATGATAAAGTGATTGATAAGCTGTGTTTTCCCCGGTTTAGAGGAAGTCATCGCCAGGCCTTTCTTTCCTGTGATCATATTGATAAGGGACGATTTTCCTACGTTGGAACGCCCAATGAAAGCATACTCGGGTAAATTCCCCTCGGGGCATTTATTTACGTCGACATTGCTTACTACAAATTCTGCTTTTTTAATTTCCATTATCTTGTTTTGTTTTATTCGTTAGTAATGTTGTTGCCCATAAGCCTGTAAAGGTGAGCAGTCCGTTGATCATCAGTATTTCGTATCCAAAGCGGTAACTTGTGTGCGTCTGGACCAGCCAGTCCAATCCGTAACAAATTAACGGCGAAGCAATACATATATATGGAACCAGCTTATCGCGGGGTTGCATCTTGGTAAACAGTCCGAAGGCGAATAATCCCAGCAACGGACCATACGTATAGGAAGCTATCAAATAGATGGCATCTATTACGCTGCGGTTGTTTACCGCCTTAAAGATAATAATAATTACAGCAAACAACACAGAGATAAGCAGGTGAACTTTCAGACGGGTCTTTTTAGCTTGCTTAGCCTCGTCTTTTTCCACACCCAGTATATCCACACAAAAGGAGGTGGTTAATGCCGTAAGCGCCGAGTCCGCACTTGAAAAAGCCGCTGCTATAATCCCAATGGTAAAAAATATCAGAATACTTTGTCCCAACAGACCCGATGTACAAAACATAGGCACTATATCGTCGCTAAGCGCCGGCAGATTTATGTTTTGCTGTTCTGCCAAAGCAAGTAACAATACGCCCAAACTTAGGAATAAGAAATTTACCGGCGTAAAGGCAAAACCATATACGTACATGTTTTTTTGTGCATCTTTAAGACTCTTGCAGGAGAGGTTCTTCTGCATCATGTCCTGATCGAGCCCTGTCATAACAATTACTATAAAGATACCGCTGAGAAACTGTTTAACAAAGTGCTGCGAACTCCGCCAGTTTTCGAATTCAAATATTCTGAAATGAGGGCTCTCTGTAAGTGTTTGCATCATCCCCCCCGTATTGAGGTGCATCATATCCTTCACCTGCCAGATAATTACAATCAACATGGCCAAAAAGCAAAGTGTCTGCAGGGTGTCTGTCCATATAATTGTTTTAACTCCTCCACGGAACGTGTAAAGCCATATCAGCAGGATACTTAGTACTACCGTAACGCCGAACGGAATATTCCAGGCAGCAAACACATAGGTTTGCAGGATCAATACGACAAGGTATAACCGCGCTGCTGCACCTATTATTTTTGAAAGAAGAAAGAAGGAGGCTCCTGTTTTATAGGTGTGCGTTCCTATCCGGCTTTCAAGATAGGTGTAAATAGAAGTGAGATTTAGTCTGTAATAGAGTGGGAGCAATACCTTTGCTACGATGATATACCCAAAGAAAAAGCCGAAAACCATCTGCATGTAAGTCATATCCGAAGCCCGAACCATGCCGGGGACAGATACAAAAGTAACGCCCGATATAGATGTGCCAATCATTCCCAAAGCAACGATGTACCAGGGCGACTTGCGGTTTCCCAGGAAAAAAGTATCATTATCTGATCCCGCTTTTCCTGTAATCCATGCTATTAATAACAGAAGGCCAAAATAGGCCGCTATGATAAACAGAATGACATAACTATTCATTACGGAATTTTTTGAATGGTTGCAAAGGTAATAAAAATACTTTTACTATCTTTGAGGAAATCAATCATGGAGGTTATGAAGAAACAGTATCTGAATATAGTAATCCAGCTAATGGTTTGGCTTGCTCTGTTTATTTTACAGATCATTCTGTTACCCAGTTGGGGTAAATTCCCTACTATTTTTGAAGATTTTAGTTTTTACAGAACAATCATCCCCGAGGATATTCTGATTTTTATTGTCTTTTACCTGAACTATTTTGTGTTGGTCCCTCATTTTCTTGGAAAGGATCATAAATGGTTATATATATGTATTGTCGCGCTTGTGGCAGCCTTCTTTTTATTCTTTCCGGTTTTCCTTAACGAACTTTTTGGTATTCAATACCACGGACGTTTTGGAAATCCCAAAATAACAAATGCATGGCTGGCGTTTGTTGGATTGATGGTGATTGGAATCAGTCTTGGAATCCGTAGCGTGCAGGAATGGATGCGTGCCGAACAACGAAATAAGGAGATAGAATTGCGTCGTACGCTAACGGAACTTTCTTCGCTGAAGTCGCAGATTAATCCTCATTTCCTTTTCAATACACTAAATACCCTGTATGCATTATCTCTGAAAAACTCTGAAAATACGTCTGTAGCCATATTGAGGCTTTCAAATATGATGCGCTATGTGCTTAGCGATGCGAAGCACGATTTTGTACCCCTTGAGAAGGAGATAGAATATATTGAGCAATATATAGAGCTTCAGAAGCTTCGTTTTAGCGACAAGGTGGAGCTTCGGGTAAACATCACAGGCGATTACAGCCAATGTAAAGTGGCACCTCTTATTCTTATTCCGTTTATAGAAAATGCCTTTAAATATGGGGTAAGCAACCATGAGGTAGCCCCCATTGTAATGAATCTGGCAGTAGAAGACGACAAGCTGTTGTTTGAGGTTCATAACAAGAAATTCAAGAAAGAACCTATACGGGTTTCGGGCGAGGGTATTGGAATTGCCAACACGAAGCGACGGTTGGAGATGTTGTATCCGAAGCGTCATAAACTTAAGATTGTGGAAAAAGACGACAGCTATTCGGTTAATCTGGAGATTCGTCTGCATGAAAAGAATTTTGATAGTTTAATATAAACTGTTCCAAATGAAAATATCCTGTATCGTAGTTGACGACGAGCCTCTGGCACTGGAAGTTTTATCGTCCTTCATTGCCCGAATTCCTTATCTGGTTCTGGAAGGACAGTATACCGATCCTTTTTTTGCCATGGAGCATCTTAGGAAGAAGAAGGTTGATTTACTTTTTGTTGATATTCAAATGCCCGACATTTCGGGTATTGAGCTGGTTAAAACGTTGAATAATCCTCCAAAAATCGTATTTACCACGGCGTACAGCTCGTATGCGATTGAAGGATTTAACCTGAATGCGATGGATTATCTGCTAAAACCAATCGCTTTCGATCGCTTTTTAGTGGCTGTAAATAAAGTGCGCGATTATATGGAACTTTCGGAAGCAGCTCAGGAGGTTCATCAACCCGAAGAGAAAGATGTACCTGAATATATGTTTGTTAAATCTAATTACAAGGATATAAAAATTAATTTTAACGAGGTTCTTTATATTGAGGGTAGCGAAGATTATATAAAGATTCACACCACGACCAAAAAGGTGATGACGCTGCTAAGTATGAAAGGTGTGATGGAAAAACTTCCTGAAAATCAGTTTATCCGGATTCACCGTTCTTTTATTGTGGCTATCGATAAAATTGAGAGTAAAAGCAATGAACGGATAACTATTGGCAAACAGTCGCTTCCTATTGGTGCATCCTATCTAAATGAGGTTTCAAAAAGACTTTATCGATAGAAATGCCCTATTCACCATAAAATAACTGTCGTTTGTCTAAATTAACTTTTTTCGTGTCCCTGAATGTGGTTACTTTGTGCCGCATTCAGCTCGTGAGAGTAAAAGCAAACCGGTTTGTTCATCATACCGGAAAAATAGGTAAACATTAAAAAAAAGGACGCCCCTTCGGGGACGCCCTTTTTTCTTAATATCTTTTCTCCAGATTGGCTCCGGGAAAGTAGTGGGTGAGTATCTGCCCGTAACTGTATCCTTTGGCTCCCATTACAGCAGCGCCTATCTGGCACAGACCAACTCCATGGCCCCAGCCGGCTCCTGTAATGACAAATCGTTGCGGTATATCTGAATGAATTTCTTCCTTGTCTACAACAAATGCCGAGCTGTATAGATGAGATTCTGATAGGGTACGTCGGATTTCAAGTTCCTTACCGATCGTGAAAGTCCTTCGGGTACCTACAATCTTTAGCTTTTCGATACGTCCGGATGTACCTCTGAGAACAGGAATCAAATCAATGATCTGTCCGAAATCCATGCCGCTACGGCGGTGAATTAGCTCCGAAAGGTAAGCCTGCGAATAGGTAACCTTCCAGCGATAAAAGTCGGCAGTTTCCTGGTCATAGTTATTCAGCACCTGGCTTAATATTTCTTTGTCGGTCGTATTGCAGAACGCTTCCGGCGAAGTACGGATCCACTTTTCTGCTTCCTCTTCGATCGAAAGATCAGGATATTCGGTTTCCGTGCTGTCGCGTAATACATCCAGATAGGGATGATGCACCGGCTCCCAGCAGTGCTCGAAAGTTTCCGTTACTCCACCACAGCATTTTGAAAAGCGGGCATCACAAATCAGTTCTCCGTTTGTGAGAATCTCTCCGCGGGTTTCATTAATTACTTCTTCAACAATAGGGGTAGAAGCACGAGTGATGCCCTGATACCGTTGGCAATGGTCATCGGCGCAGACATCGAACAGCTCGTGATCTTCGCGGTCGTACCAGCGAATCAACTCATTGTCGTCTCTGTAACAGGTTTGATACTGTTCGGTTGAATGCTTGAGGAGTGTGTTCTTCTCAATCTGGGCAAGCAACCAGCTTCGTGAAATTACGGCATGAGCCTTAAGTAATTCCTTCGATGCTGTAGCGCTCATTTCGGACGAGATAACACTTGTCAGATAATCTTCCACATCTACCTGATTGATGGTAATGATACCGTCTTTTCCGGCGAGAAGCAACAGAGCTCCTTTGAAACGCTGGTCTTCCTTACGTTCCCAGTGAAAGTTAATTCCAATAGTTACTGCTTTGAGATCGAACGATGCCTGCGGATCAATCGAATCAAAAAACAGTTCTTTATAGATTTTGCCGTTATAAACGATGTGATTATCTATAAGCAGTGCACGCTGTTCGCCTGTAACGAATGTACCGGTTTCAGCGTTTACATATTCTCCGTTAAAAACGAAGCTAACAGCCTTTTCAGTTAAGATTCCAACACGAACGGATGGTGATTCCATATCTTGATAATTAAGCCTCTTTTTTGGCACGCAATGAACTGTATGCCAGGTAGGCGATTAATAGTATATACATTACAACAGACAATATCTCGGAAAGGTTGTTTTCTAACCAGGCTTCGTTCACAAGATTAATTCCTACAAAGCGAAGACCTGCACTTACAACACCCATCAGCGCTCCACCGGCAATAAAACCGGAAGCAAGCAGGGTCCCCTTTTCAAGACGTGCGGAATTAAGTTCTTTGTCTTTGCTGCGACTTCCTACATACCAGTTAATGGCACCACCGATTAGAAGCGGCGTATTCAGATCGAGGGGAATAAACATCCCCAAAGCAAATGCAAGAGCCGGAATTTTAAAGAAATTAAGCGTAATGGCCAGCGCTGCTCCGATCGCATACAATATCCAGGGTGCTCCTGCGCCCGACATCAGGGGCTCGATTACTGCAGCCATGGCATTTGCCTGTGGAGCTGCCAGCTGACCACTTGTGAAACCGTATGTTTTATTCAGAATCAGAATTACACCACCTACTGTTGCTGCAGATACAAGTGTTCCAAGAAATTTCCATCCCTGTTGTTTTGCTGGTGTAGTGCCCAGCCAGTAACCTATTTTGAGGTCGGTAATAAAACCGCCTGCCATAGAAAGCGCTGTACATACCACGCCACCGATAATAAGTGCCGAAACCATACCTGCAGCACCCTTTAATCCAACTGCGACCATGATGATTGAGGCTAAAATAAGTGTCATCAGCGTCATTCCCGAAACCGGATTAGTTCCAACAATGGCAATGGCATTGGCTGCAACTGTGGTAAATAAGAAGGCGATAACGCCTACAACCACCAGACCTACCAGTGCATGGAACAGGTTGCCCACTACACCGAAGTAGAAAAATATAAAGGTTGCAATCAATGTAAGGATAGTTCCGATTGCGATAATCTTCATGGGAAGGTCTCGCTGGGTACGGATTGTGTCGGCCGACTTAACATTTTTGCCTTTAAGTTCTTTACCGGCAAGTCCTACGGCGCTTTTGATGATGGACCATGACTTGATGATTCCAATCACACCGGCTGTGGCAATACCGCCGATACCAATATGACGTGCGTAGGTGGTGAATAGCTGTTCGGCAGTCATACTTCCTACGGTAGCCGTTATAGCTGCATTACCAAAGGTAAGAACTTCCGATCCGTAAATAGCCGAAAGCAAAGGAATGATAACCAGCCATACAAGGAATGATCCGGCGCATATGATCATTGAATATTTTAATCCGATAATATAACCTAATCCCAGTACTGCAGCACCGGTGTTAACCTTCATAACTACCTTGAACTTATCGGCAAGCATTTCGCCGAATCCTACAATACGTGTACTGATTGATTCGCTCCACCATCCAAAAGTAGCAATGATAAAGTCGTACAAACCACCAATGATACCTGCAAAGATGAGTGGTTTGGCTTGATTACCTCCCTTTTCGCCTGAAACCAACACTTGCGTGGTTGCCGTTGCTTCGGGGAAAGGATATTTGCCATGCATTTCTGAAACAAAATATTTACGGAAAGGAATAAGCAACAGGATACCCAGAACACCTCCAAGTAATGAACTCATAAATACTTCGAAGAAGTTGACGCTAATCTCCGGATATTTGGCTTGCAGAATATACAGAGCAGGCAGTGTAAAGATGGCTCCGGCCACAACAACACCGCTACTGGCTCCGATAGACTGGATAATCACATTCTCTCCCAGGGCGTTCTTACGTTTAAATGCTCCGGACAATCCCACGGCAATAATTGCTATGGGGATAGCTGCTTCGAAAACCTGACCTACTTTTAGTCCGAGGTAAGCGGCGGCGGCACTAAAAAGAACAGCCATTAGCACTCCCCAAAGTACAGACCAGGGAGTTACTTCCCGGTATTGTTTGTCGGGCGACATAAGAGGAGTATAAGTTTCCCCTTCTTTTAATTCACGGTAAGCGTTTTCGGGTAGTCCGCTTACTTTTTCTTCTTCTTCTTTACTCACGGTATCTTATTTTTTGTTAGATTAACACACGCTTACGGACTTGCCCGTTTGCCGGATACAAATCTAAGTTTTTATTTTTAATGAGGCAACAGTTCTCGATGCATACCTTTTGTATTCCGCGTATATTTCCTGTATATTTGTACCGAACAACAGAAAATAAATGAATCAGAAATATCCATCTGTATTATTGGAAAATGCCGTAAACGAACTGGCTAGCTTGCCCGGGGTGGGACGGAAGACGGCTTTGCGTCTGGCATTGTATATCTTACGCCGGGATGTTGGCTATGCCGAAGGTTTTGCATCGGCCTTGCTGGCTCTTCGCAAAGAAGTGAAGTACTGCAAGGTTTGCCACAACATATGCGACGACGAAATGTGTGGGATCTGTGCCGATCCGCTGCGTGATCATTCGCTGGTGTGTGTAGTGGAGAATATCAAAGAAGTAATGGCTATCGAAAATACGGGTCAGTTTCGTGGTGTATACCATGTGCTGGGAGGTATCATTTCTCCCATTGAGGGAATTGGTCCTGCCGATTTACAGATAGCAAGTTTAGTACATCGCGTGTCCGAAGGGGAAGTGAAGGAGGTTGTAATGGCGCTTAGCACGACCATGGAGGGTGATACCACAAACTTTTTTATATATCGTAAACTAGCGCCTTTTGAGGTAAACGTTTCCGTAATTGCCCGAGGCGTTTCTATTGGCGACGAAATTGAATATGCTGATGAAATTACCCTGGGACGTTCCATCATTAACCGAACAAGTTTTAACGATTCAATCAAAATATAACCATTCACTATGGATGAAATCACAGTATCAGTCATAATTGTTAACTACGAAGTGAAATATTTTCTTGAACAGTGCCTATACTCTGTACGGGCTGCGCTGCAAGGGATGGATGCCGAAGTTTTTGTAGTGGATAATAATTCGACTGATGGATCGCTCGAATACCTGAAGCCAACCTTTCCTGAGGTTACCTTTATAGAGAACAACGATAATCCCGGTTTTGCCAAAGCAAACAATCAGGCGATACGTTTGGCCCGGGGAAAGTATGTTTTGTTACTCAATCCGGATACAGTAATTGGCGAAGATAGTATCCGCTCCATCTGTTATTTTATGGAAGAGCGTACGCATGCCGGAGCCGTTGGCTTGAAGATGCTTGACGGACACGGAGCTTTTTTGCCCGAATCGAAAAGAAGTTTCCCTTCTCCATGGGTATCTTTCTGTAAAATATTTGGTCTTTCCCGCCTATTTCCCAATAGTCCACGCTTTGCAAGTTACAGCTTGCCTTACCTGGGAGCCGATACACGGCATAAAGTAGATGTGCTGGCAGGTGCTTTTATGATGCTGAGAAAGGAAGCGCTCGACAAGGTTGGATTGCTGGATGAATCGTTTTTTATGTATGGCGAAGATATCGACCTTTCGTATAGAATGATTTTGGGAGACTACAAAAACTATTACCTGCCCGAGCGTATTTTGCATTACAAAGGAGAGAGTACCCGGAAAGGTGATATCCGGTATATAAAATCCTTTTACGGTGCCATGCTGATATTTTACCGGAAGTATTACCCCAAATCCGGACTGTTGGTTTCTTTGCTTATAAGGCTGGCTGTTTTGATCAGAGCCTCTTTGCATGTTGTTTTCCGTCCGTTTATGTCCGCAAAACCACGAAAGGTTTCACGCAGAAGATTGCTGGTGCTTAGTGGCGAAGAATCTTTTGAGGCTGTTAAGGCTGCCTGCGTTAAAAGAATAAAAAAACTGGAGCATGTGAACCACTGGAACCTGGACGAAAACAGGGTGATGGACAGTATCTGCCGAAGTAATCAGATGAAAGGTTTTACAGATATTGCATTTTGCTACAGCGATGTGCGGTTCGAACAACTTTTGCTGCTGATGGATAAAATGCCCGACAAACGGATTACCTATCATATATATAATAAGAAGAGTGGTGTACTTGTATCACCAGGCAAATAAATTATCGTTATGAAACTGCTTGAAAACGAACGAATTGTTCTGAGGGCATTGGAGCCCGAAGATCTGGAAGTATTGTTCCGCTGGGAAAACGATGCTTCGTTGTGGGAACTTGGTAGTACCCTTTCTCCTTTTTCGCGGTATGTGCTTAAGGAGTATATTGCCACTTCTCATCAGGATATCTATACAAATGGTCAGCTTCGGCTTATGATTGTATGTAAGGAAACCGGCGAGCCTGTTGGGACCATCGATTTGTTTGATCTTGATCCCCATCATCGCCGATGCGGGGTAGGGATATTGATCGATCCGGATTCGAGAAGAAAAGGTTTTGCAGGAGAAGCTTTGTTATTGGTACTTGCCTATGCTTTCTCGTTTCTTAAACTAAAGCAAGTGTATGCTCATGTGCCGGTAAACAATCATCCAAGTGTTGCCTTGTTTACCCGGTCCGGATTTAAAATTACAGGTAGATTATCCCAATGGATAAGTACACCGACAGGTTATTCCGATGTATTTGTTATGCAGTATTTGTTTTCTGAGATGAATTAATTGAGATAGGGGTCTTTCGGGAATTTGGACCATGTTTTGTAACGGCCGCCAAGTCCCGAAAGAGTACTTTTCCAAAACGACTCGTCTTCGGCGAGCATTACTTTATTGCAGGATGTTTCGCCAACAACCCAAGAGTCTTGCTTTATTTCGTTATCAAGCTGATTTTCTATCCATCCCGAGTATCCAAGGAAGAATTTGACTTTCCCTTCCAGATTATGTCCACTAAGCGCATAGCGTTTTAATGCATCGAAGTCGCCACCCATATAAAGATTCTTACTGAATTCCACAGCGTTTGGAACTATGTTTTCGCCCAGTGTGTGAATAAAAAAGAGCCGGTCGGACGCTACAGGTCCTCCTAAATAAACAGGAATCTCATGAAAATCCTTTAGTTCCGGAACAACTGTGTTCAGAAGCATTTCCAGCTTTTTATTCAATACAAACCCCATGGATCCTTTGCTGTCGTGTTCTACAAGTAATACAACGGAACGTTGAAAATAAGCATCTTGCAGAAAAGGCTCGGAGATAAGAATATGTCCCTTTTCCGGAATAACATTGTTGTGTGTAATTTTGAAGATGTCGCTGTATTGTGCCATATGTTCGGACTATTGGTTAATTGAAAACACGGACAATATAAAACAAATAGTTGTAAGTAGCAAATATAATTTACCGGCATACCTGTTAAAGATGTGTAAAGGTATGCCGGTAAATAGTTAATTATGAGCGTGATTCGATTTAAAAATCTGCAAACGTTCTTCCAGTAAGGCATATTGATGATCCTTGATGAAAGAGGTGCAGGCACGTAATCCTTCTTGCTTGCTTCCGGTCGTACCAAGTGATATAGCACTGATTCCGTAAAACATTAATTCCTCCATCAGCTCCGAACCTGTCATGCCCGGATAGCCAATTGTAAAGTAAAAACCGTCGGCAATCAATTCTTCCAAATCATGGTCGTAAACGATAGTAAATCCATAATCGGTGAATATTTTTTTAAGTCTGGCAGCCCTTCTTCCGTATTCCTTTACGTCGGAAACGAAGTCGAAAGTACCATCGGAAGCTGCTTTAAACATGGCAGCAAGCGCATACTGCGCAGAATGACTGGTTCCGGAAGATAGGGCGTACAGCACCCGGTGAATGTAGACAGTCCCAAACGTACCGCTACCGTACCGCTGGGTAAGACCCTCGTAAGCCCTGTGATATAATTTATTAGAGATAGCTGTTACGCCGATACGCTGACCAGCATAACTAAATGCCTTTGATCCGGAAATCTGCAACACGTAATTGTCTGTGTAGCGCGCAACCGTAGCCTGATAAGGAGCTTCAAAAGGTACACCAAGAGGTTTGCGGAAGTCCATGGCAAAATAAGCCAGGTCTTCAATAACAATTACATCGTGTTTATTTGCCATTTCGCCTATAATCTGCAATTCCTCCTCCGTAAGACAAAACCATGCAGGATTGTTGGGATTCGAATAAATCATGGCAGCGATATTTCCTTTAGAAAGATAAGATTCCAGCACGTCTCGAAGCTTTTGACCACGACATTCGTACACATCGAACGATTCATATTTATATCCCATAACGGCAATCTGTTGCTTTTGCACAGGGAACCCCGGATCGATAAACAAAATTGTGTCTTTTCCGGGAGTACACTGACCGCTTACAAGGAACGATGCGTACGTACCCTGCATGGAACCTGTAACAGGCACACAACCTTCGGGAGCAATATCAATATTGATAAACGCCTTGATAAAGCGTGAAGCTTCGTCTTTCAGCGCCTGCAGACCGTTAATATTTGGATAAATGGAAGCCGCTCCGGCACGAAGGGCATTAATTTCCGCTTCTACGCCAACTTTGGCTGCAGGAAGTCCGGGAACACCCATTTCCATATGTATGAATTCGGTTTTTGTTATTTGTTCTAATTGAGTAGAGATGGCAACTACTTCACGTATAGTCGCTTTACCAAAGTCGGGTAGTCCATACCCGTCTATTACTTTGCGGGCTGTCTGATAATCAACAGGCGTATTTTTCATGTTTCTTTCTTTAATGTTTTGTGCAAAAGTAAAAAAAATAATTGTTAGATGTAAAAAAAGTATTCCAATCTATTGCTGATTTCAAAAAAGTGCCTATCTTTGCATCGCAATTCAGAGGAATAGCAACAGAAAAAAAGGTTCGGTAGTTCAGTTGGTTAGAATACATGCCTGTCACGCATGGGGTCGCGGGTTCGAGTCCCGTCCGGACCGCTTGAAAAAGCAAATTTTAGAAGTTCAGAAGATCGAAAGATTTTCTGAACTTTTTTTTGTTACAGAAAAAAGAAACAAGTATCAGACCGTGCAATGAACATATTGAAAAAATAATAGTTATATATATATTTCGTACCAATATAAGTAATCAAAATGGGAGTGAAGCATTTAACAACACCTACATTTGTGGAAAAAGTAGGTGATTACAAACATAAAGATAAATGGAAGTTTAAGGGAGACAAACCATGTCTGGTTGATTTCCATACGTCGTGGTGCGTTTATTGCAAGCGATTAACGCCGATACTTGAAGAGCTGAACCGTGAATTCGATGGACAGATAGACTTCTACAAAGTAGATGTGGATAAGGAAGCCGAACTGGAAGAAGCATACAATATCCGTACAGTTCCTACCTTGTTGCTCTGTAATGCAGATGGATCCTTTAAACAGATGCTGGGAACGGTTACTAAAAATGAACTGAAGAAAATAATAGAAAAAGAGCTGCTCTGAATGAGCTGAGACGGTTCATCCGTAAGATAGAATGAAGCGCTTGCCATATTACAGAGTGATATGGCAAGCTGTTTTTTTAGTATTATTACGTGAATAGAGGTAATGAAGTTCCAAAACCGATATTATTTTCTGTTGCAAACATTAAATAAAAAAATTACCTTTGCCGCAATTTTAGAATTGCTAGATTAAATAGAGTGATATGAGTAAGAAATTTGCTGAATATTCAAAGTTTGACTTGTCGGGTGTGAACAAAGAGGTGTTGAAAAGATGGAGCGATGGCGACATATTTCACAAAAGTCTCGAAATCCGGGAAGGAGCTCCTTCGTATGTATTTTATGAAGGTCCCCCCTCTGCAAACGGAATGCCGGGTATTCACCACGTTATAGCTCGTTCAATCAAAGATATATTTTGCCGTTACAAAACCATGAAAGGTTTTCAGGTTAAACGTAAGGCAGGATGGGATACACACGGGCTGCCTGTTGAATTGGGTGTGGAAAAAGCCATGGGTATTACCAAAGAAGATATTGGCAAAAAGATTACCGTGGCCGAGTACAACGCAGCATGCCGCAAGGATGTAATGAAGTTTACGAAGGAGTGGGAAGATCTTACCAATAAAATGGGATACTGGGTGGATATGGATGATCCATATATTACCTACGATAACCGCTATATAGAAACATTGTGGTATTTACTGAAGGAGCTTTACAATAAAGAAATGCTCTACAAGGGATATACCATTCAGCCTTATTCTCCGGCAGCGGGAACAGGTTTGAGTACGCACGAATTGAATCAGCCGGGTTGCTACAAGGATGTAAAAGATACAACTTGTACAGCTCAGTTCAGAATAATTAATCCCAAACCCGAAATGGCTGAGTTTGGAGATTCTTTCTTTCTGGCGTGGACAACCACTCCGTGGACATTGCCATCCAATACGGCATTATGCGTGGGACCGAATGTTACTTATGTAGCTGTTCAGTCGTATAACCCGTATACTGGTATGCCCATGACTGCCGTTATGGCAAAGGATTTGGTTTCGGCTTATTTCAATCCGAAAGCAGAAGGTATCGCGCTGACCGATTTTAAGACGGGCGATAAGCTTATTCCATTCCATATTGTTGGAGAATGGAAGGGTACCGAACTGGCAGGTATGGAATACGAGCAGCTGGTTCCCTGGGTAAATCCGGGCGACGGTGCTTTCCGTGTTATCACCGGCGATTTCGTAACTACCGAAGATGGTACAGGTATCGTTCATATCGCGCCTACCTTTGGTGCGGACGACGACCGTGTGGCTAAAACCAATGGAGTGCCTCCGTTGATGATGACTGATAAAGATGGTAACCTGCGTCCGATGGTGGATATGACAGGTAAATATTATCTGTTGGAAGATCTGGATCTCGACTTTGTAAACAGCCAGATGGATAAAGAATTGTACGATGTTTACGCAGGCCGTTATGTGAAGAATGCATACGATGCAGCGCTAACAGATGCCGATGCTACGCTCGATATAGATTTATGTGTGATGTTGAAACAACAAAACCGCGTATTCCGTATCGAAAAACATATTCACAACTATCCTCACTGTTGGCGTACTGATAAACCGGTGTTGTATTATCCGCTTGATAGCTGGTTTATCAAAACAACCGCTTGCCGCGAACGGATGATGGAACTAAATGACACCATCAACTGGAAGCCTCAAAGTACAGGTACAGGACGATTTGGTAAATGGCTCGAAAATCTGCAGGACTGGAACTTAAGTCGTAGCCGTTACTGGGGTACTCCGTTGCCTATCTGGCGTACGGAAGACGGTACGGAAGAGATCTGTATTGGTTCGGTTGAGGAACTTTACAATGAAATAGAAAAGTCTGTTAAGGCAGGCTTTATGGAAAGTAATCCTTATAAAGGATTTGTTCCTGGAAAATACGATAAAGATAATTACGATAAGATTGATCTTCACCGTCCGTATGTGGATGATATTGTGCTTGTAAGCAAATGCGAGGGCAAACCAATGAAACGTGAAACCGACCTTATTGATGTTTGGTTCGATTCAGGTGCCATGCCTTATGCACAGATTCACTATCCGTTCGAAAACAAGGATGCTTTCGAAAAGGGTCTTATCTATCCGGCCGATTTCATCGCCGAAGGAGTGGATCAGACTCGCGGTTGGTTCTTTACTCTGCATGCCATTGCAACTATGATTTTCGATAGTGTTGCATATAAGGCTGTAGTGTCTAACGGATTGGTGCTCGACAAGAATGGCAATAAGATGTCTAAACGTCTTGGCAATGCCGTGGATCCATTCGAAACGATCGAACAATATGGTTCGGATCCGTTGCGCTGGTACATGATTACCAATGCTTCGCCTTGGGATAATATTAAATTTGATGTGGAAGGTATCGAAGAAGTAAGACGTAAGTTTTTTGGTACGCTATATAATACCTATTCGTTCTTTACATTGTATGCCAATGTGGATGGTTTCTCTTACGAGGAGAAGGATGTTCCTATGGAAGACCGTCCAGAGATAGATCGATGGATTTTGTCTTTGCTGAATACGCTGATTAAGGATGTCGACGGATTTTACGATACTTACGAACCGACACGTGCGGGTCGTGCTATCGCCGATTTCGTAAACGATAACCTGAGCAACTGGTATGTGCGTCTTAACCGTCGCCGTTTCTGGGGTGGAGGCATGACTACCGATAAGCTTTCGGCTTATCAGACCTTGTACACCTGTCTTGAAATTGTTTCCAAGTTGATGGCGCCGATAGCTCCGTTCTATGCGGATCAGTTGTTCTGCGACTTGATTGCGGTAACAGGAAGAGATAAATCTGAATCAGTTCACCTGGCGGATTTCCCTGTATGTAATGAAGTGTTTGTTGATAAGGACCTGGAAGAAAGGATGCAGCTTGCTCAATCTATTTCGTCGATGGTATTGGCATTGCGTCGTAAAGTAAATATCAAGGTTCGTCAGCCGCTACATGCAATCATGGTTCCGGTGACTGATGCTCATCAGCAGTACGCAATAGACGCTATAAAGGGCTTGATTCTGAGTGAAGTGAATGTGAAAGAGCTGAAATTTGTTGATAATGCTGCCGGCATACTTGTTAAGCGCATCAAACCAGATTTCAAGAAATTAGGACCGCGTTACGGAAAGGTAATGAAGCAGCTTGCAGCAGCCGTTCAGGAAATGACACAGGAAAATATCCAGTCGTTCGAAGCAGCCGGAACTTTCTCGTTTACACTTGACGGTCAGGAAGCGGTTATCGAACTAACAGATGTTGAAATTATTTCGGAAGATATTCCGGGATGGTTGGTGGCCAACGAAGGTCGTCTTACAGTAGCACTCGATATCACCGTAACAGAAGAACTTCGTCTGGAAGGATTGGCTCGCGAGCTTGTAAACAGAATTCAGAACGTGCGTAAATCAAGCGGATTCGACATTACTGATAAAATAAATATCACAATTTTGTCGTCGGCCGATATGGATGAAGCCGTAAGAACTTACCGGGCTTATATAGCCGGACAGGTGCTTGCAGACTCAATTGAAATTGCCGATGTGGTAAGCGATGCGACCGAACTTGATTTTGAAGATTTTAAATTATCTGTGAAAGTTGAGAAGGCTTGAGCAAATAAGTAAATAAATAAGCATACATCTTTGTTGCAGCAAATAATATTTTACGTATATTTGAACAGTGACAGGATGATTTAATTAAAATAAAATTGTTGAACCATAAATTATTGAACCATGGCAGAAAAGACTAGATATTCGGATGCGGAACTTGAAGAGTTCAAGGCTATTATACTCGATAAGTTAGACATCGCGAGAAAAGATTATGAGTTGTTGCGCTCGGGGGTTACTAACTCGGACGGGAACGACGTTGCCGACACATCTCCTACATTCAAAGTGTTGGAAGAAGGTGCTGCTACGCTTTCCAAAGAAGAAGCAGGGCGATTGGCACAACGTCAGATGAAGTTTATTCAAAGTCTGCAGGCTGCTCTGGTTCGTATAGAAAATAAAACCTACGGAATTTGCCGCGAAACCGGCAAACTGATTCCGAAAGAAAGATTACGTGCTGTACCTCACGCTACATTGAGTATTGAGGCTAAACAAGGCGGAGTGCGGTGATCGTATTTTAAGTAAGATAATACAATTCGGCAATCAGGTAAAATTATTATTTTGCACGTTTGTCGAATTGTTTTTTGTGTAACAGGTATTAAAAAAAAGGATGATGAAATATTCCAAAGGGGTTGGAGCGGTGTTTATTATTTTATTACTGCTCACAGCCGATCAGGTGCTAAAGATTTGGATTAAAACACACATGCAACTGCATGAAAGTATTGAGATTACAAAGTGGTTCTATCTTTATTTTACAGAGAATCCGGGCATGGCTTTTGGCATTGAAGTAATTGGTAAGTTGTTCCTTTCTGTATTCCGTATTATAGCCGTAGGATTTATTGGCTATTATCTGTTCGGACTGATTAAGAAAGACTACAGCTTCCGTTTCATTGCCTGTATTGCTCTTGTATGGGCCGGTGCTATGGGGAATATTTTTGATTCAATCTTTTATGGGGTATTCTTTGATCACAGCTACGGACAGGTTGCAACATTTATGCCTGCAGGCGGGGGTTACGAGACATGGCTTCACGGCAAAGTGGTAGATATGTTTTACTTCCCGATTTTTGAAACCGTACTACCATCATGGGTTCCAATCTGGGGTGGACAGGATTTTGTATTTTTCCGTCCTATTTTTAACCTTGCCGATTCGGCTATTTGTGTAGGTGTGTTTGTTTTGCTTTTATTTTTCCGCCGTACACTGTCAGAAAGTCTTTCGAAAGATACCAAAGAAATTGAAGCTCATGCGGAGTAAGCTTTCCTTATATGGTTTTACCCTTTTAACCTCACTGGCGGTTATGGCTTGCAGTAAAGTGCCTGATGGCATTTTAAAAGAGAAAGACATGCAGTCGGTTATGGTAGATATGTATCTTGCGGAAGCTATGATTGGAGCCGATTACGCGACATATCAGGGCGACGAGAAGAAGGATGCCATGTATCAATCGGTTTTCCGTAAGCATAATATTTCGCAAGCCGAATACGATAGTTCCATTATTTGGTATGGTAAGAACCTTAAAATATACATGGAAGTATACGATGGCGTGTTGGCTGAAATCGAATCACGGACGAAAGCATTAGGCGATGTACAGGCTAATGCAGGTCCGGCTTCGGCACGTGATTCGCTTAATATATGGCCACGCAGGAACTTTGCCTCTTTGGAAGGGAACAAAGGTAGTCTGATAACTTACAATGTAAAACCCGACGTTGCCTATGCATCGGGAAGTACATTTGTATTCAGCATGAATGTGTGGGGAGTAAAAGCCAATATGAAACATACTCCTGAGGTGCGGTTAAGTCTGGTTCAGAACGATACTACGATTAATATAACGCGTAAACTTACACACGACGGTTATTATCAGGTGCTGCTTCGCAGCGTGCCTGTAAAACAAGTTCAGCAGGTATACGGATATATTCGTATGCTTAACGCAGACAGTACATGTTACAAGGTATATATCGATAGTATTAGTCTGATGAAGTACAATTACGGAACCGTAGTTACTATTGCTGAAGATTCAATCCCAGGCAAATCCTTAAAGGGAAACAGCTTGAAAATGGATTCAGTCAAAACAGACTCCATGATCAAAAAACAACCTCTTACTGTGAAATCAAATGCGATAAAGAACTAGGTTGTGAAAAGATTTGCATCACATTATATATTTTGGCAGACAGCAATTCGTCTGCATTATGTAGAGGTGGATAACAATTATCTGTTGAAGGGAGTCTTTCCATTAGACAAAGAATTGTCATCCACCGCTTTTTATAACGGAGTGATAGTTGTGTTACCCGCGTCGTCCGGAATGGATGAACGAAGCCTGTTTGAAAGCCTTGTCTCTATACAGAAAACAATGCCCGGGGCAACGGTTCCTGAATTTCTCGCAAGGCTTCCTCAACTAGAAAAAGCTTGTCTTGGTGAGTCGGTTGCTTTATTTTTGCTGAAGGGCATAACTCTGCCTGCGGCGGAACTCTGCGCAGATTACCGCAGTAGCAATGGCTACATTCAGCGACTCTGATGTATCTCTTCCTTCGGGGAAATTTGGTATGTAAAGCTTTTCGTTTATCAATGCCTCAATTCCGGGACGAATGCCGTTCCCTTCGTTTCCCATTACAATGATTCCGTTTCCTCCCGCAAAGCTTTTCGTGTACATATTCTCTCCGTCGAGGAAAGTCCCGTATAGCGGAGCTGTTTGTTGTTTAAGGTACAATTCCAGATCCGTATAATGAACTTGCACGTGGCACAAGGCACCCATAGTAGCCTGTACTGTTTTAGGACTGAAAGCATCCACTGTGTCGGTACTGCAGATAATATGTTCAATGCCGAACCAATCGGCCATGCGGATAATTGTTCCCAGGTTACCGGGATCCTGTACACCGTCAAGCGCAAGAATAAGAGACTTCAGTGCATCAGCATCTTCCAGCTGGTAGGACGGACGTTTGAATACGGCAAGAACATCCTGCGGAGTTTTAAGAAAACTGGCTTTACGGATATCTTCATCGTCGGCTTCCAATAATTCCTTTGCAGGGATATCGCCTTGGGTAGCCATCCAGGATGGCTTGGCGATAATTAACTCACATTCGAAGGAGCCCATCATATCGGCCACCAACTTGTTCCCTTCGGCCACAAACGAATTGTATTCATTGCGGAATTTCTTCATCTCCAGGGAACGGATATATTTAACTTTCGACTTGCTCAGCATCTTTACTCTTTTTACAAAACAAATGTACAGGAAATAATTTAAATCACGTACATTTGTAGCTTAAAAGGTAGAAGAATGAAGGTATTGGTCAATGTCCTCTCTATAATATGTATATTCTGGCTACTCGCCGGTTGTAGTACAACCCGGCATGTCAAAGACGGCGATTACTTGTTGGATAAAGTCGAAATCGTAACAGACAACAAAAACTTCAAGGGGGCAGATCTTGGTACATATCTTACGCAGCAACCCAACTTCAAAGTGTTCGGATTGCTTAAGTGGCCATTGCACTTATATAACTGGTCTGGAAAGAATGACCAGCGCTGGATAAACAAACAGCTAAAGCGCTTTGGCGAGGCACCTGTTATTCTTGATACTACGATGGTCGAACAATCTATGCAGGAGCTAGAACGCTTTTTTGTAAATAAAGGCTATGTGCATGTCGCAATAGACGCATCCATCGATACAAGTAAAAAGAAAAAGGCCGTTGTAAAGTATAAGATTACGACCAACGAACCCTATCGGATTCGTAATTACAGTATGGATATAGAAGATACGGCTATCAACAGAATTGCTCACTTGCAGCAACCTCCGCGCCGTTCGCGTTTTGTATCTCCGTTTAGTGCAGTTCCCGAAGACTTTTCGCCGATTGTTAAGCCGGGCAGTCTTTTTGACCGCGATGTTCTGGATGCCGAACGCCAGCGTTTAACCACCATGCTGCGTCGCCGGGGATATTATGCCTTCAACCGCGATTATATTTCTTATCAGGCCGACAGTTCGTTTAATCAGCAAGTCGTAGATCTGGCACTTCAGGTTAATCCTATCCAACAGAAAACAGATTCGGGCGAAGTCGTAAAGGTGCCTCACAGCCGTTACTATATCAATAAAGTTTATGTAGTAACCGATTACGATCCCATTAAACAGACTGAAGCCGATTCGCGTCTGATTCCTAAAGATACGGTTCCTGTTGGAAACATTGCTGTTTTGTATGGTGAAAACGGTCGGAGCATTCGTCCAGGTGTATTATTAAAAAGTACCTACATTGAACCGGGAAAAATATACAATGAACGCAATGTGGAGCAAACTTATGCATCGTTTTCCACGTTGCGGGCGCTGAAGAACGTAAATGTCCGTTTTACGGAATTCATGGAAAACGACACCATGAAACTGGATTGTGCCATCCTCACAACTCCGGCAAAGACTCAATCTGTTGGAGTAGATCTTGAAGGAACCAACTCTGCGGGCGACTTTGGTTTTGCCACCAGTCTCAATTATCAGCATCGGAACCTGTTTAAAGGATCAGAAGTCTTTTCCGCCAAGGTTCGTGGTGCATACGAATCCCTTTCCGGAAGCTTCGCGCAAGATTACTTTGAATATGGCGGCGAGGCATCTATAACCTTCCCCGAGTTTCTATTTCCTTTTGTAGGCTACGACTTTCGTCGCAAGCTACGTGCAAGCTCCGAATTAAAGGTGAGCTATAACTTTCAGACCCGTCCGGAGTACAGTCGCACGTTATTATCCGGGGGATGGAGTTATATCTGGCAGGAGAGGGCCAACACACAAGGTCGACATGTATTTAAACTCATCGATGTTGATTATATGTATCTTCCAAGGATAAATCAGGCGTTCCGTGATTCGCTGCCCGAATCCACCCGTTTGTATAATTATTCCGACCAGTTTATTATGGGATCGGGGTATACCTATTCATTCAACAACTACAATCCGCTGTTCAAACAACGAAATACTCACTCCTTGCGTGCTTCAGTTGAAGTGGCTGGAAATCTACTTTACGCATTGTCTAAACTTACTAAATCGGATAAAGACGAGAATGGGAACTACCAGCTCTTTGGTATTAACTATGCTCAGTTTGTGAAAGCGGATTTTGATTTCAGCAAGAGTATAGTCTTGGACGAGCGTAACTCCATTGCTTACCGTATAGGTGCAGGAGTTGGTTTTCCTTACGGTAATGGCGAAATGCTGCCGTTCGAGAGACGCTATTTCTCTGGTGGAGCAAACAGTGTGCGCGGATGGTCTGTTCGCCGTCTGGGTCCGGGAAGCATGACTGTTACCGACTCGACCTCTTTCTTTAATCAATCGGGAGATGTCCGCTTGGATTTAAGTGTAGAATATCGCAGTAAACTTTTCTGGAAATTTGAAATGGCTGCCTTTATTGATGCTGGAAATATATGGACTATCCGTCCGTATTCGTTTCAGGAGAAAGGAAATTTCGATTTTTCAAGATTTTATAAAGAAATTGCGTTGTCTTACGGATTAGGTCTTCGCGTCGATTTCGATTTCTTCCTAATACGTTTTGATACAGGGATGAAGGTGTACAACCCTCAGGAAACAGGTAAGGATAAATGGGCTGTATTTCGCCCTAATTTTACCAACAACTTCGCCTGGCATTTTGCTGTAGGCTATCCTTTCTGAGAAAAAAGTGTGAATTCTATTTTGATTATTCAATAAAAGCATTACCTTTGCACTCGCAATTAAGAGGATGGTCGGGTAGCTCAGCTGGATAGAGCAACAGCCTTCTAAGCTGTGGGTCATGGGTTCGAATCCCATCCTGATCACATTATTAAAATTATTAAAAGGTAGTAAATAA
>JAGPJL010000034.1 GCA_018054455.1 Parabacteroides sp. | reverse complement strand
AGCCCCAGTGTATGTTCTATTTTAATACCACCCAACCATAAGTCACGATCCGATACAAGGGCATGTACATCATACCCGAAACCAACACGAATTTTCATCATCAACAATTTTTATTTTACTAGACTTCTCAATCCGTCCATATCGAAGGAAAGAGAAAAACGCAACGTCTGATCAAGAGGATTGCTTTGTACCGTACTGATCAGATAAGCAGCATCAAGCTGAAATACACTCATCTTAAAACCTGCACCCATTGAAAAGTACTGACGGTTTCCCTTGTTAACGTTTTCATAGTAATAACCACCACGAACAAAGAACTGTTCATTGTAGCTATATTCTGTTCCAAGAGACACCATTACTTCCTTAAGCTCTTCACTAAATCCACCGGGTGCATCTCCAAAAGATTTAAAAATACCGGAAATGGGAGACAACGAGTTGTAATCATCCAACTCCTTTTGATAAGCAGCCTGTTCTTCCGTAGTAGAACCGGTATAAACCGGCAAGGTAGGTACCAGGTACTTATTAAGGTCAAGGTTAAAGGAAATGGTATTATAATCGTCCAACGGATAAAGCAACGATGTACCAATCTTCAGGTTTGTGGGAAGAAACTGATTGGTCGTTCCTCCATCGTACGATATTTTTGTTCCGATGTTAGATACATTAAAACCAAGAGCCCAAAGACATTCGCTGTTTCCAAGAACCACATATTTATTTAAATACCCTGCCACGTCTGCCGAAAAAGCATTGCCCGCCTGTAAGTCTTCATCAGCTCCGGCACCCATATCCGAGCGGATATACCGCAAGGCGACAGCCATGGAGTAGTTTTCGGACAACTTGCGCGAATAGCTCATATCGAAAGCCATCTCATAAGGAGTAACCTGGTTGTAAACAGCTCCTCCGTATTCTGTCATCGCAATCTCTCCCAATGAGAAATACCGTAAAGAAGTACCGATTGCCTGCTGATCGCTATCTCCCAGTTTATAAAACCCGGAAACGTAAGCAAGTGCCACATCATTTACTATTTTTCGTAACCAGGGGGTATAAGACAGGGATACACCCGCCTTGCTGTAATGGAAAGCGTACTTGGCAGGATTCCAATACTGCGAATGAACATCCGGCGTAGTTGCCGCACCAATATCACCCATACCTCCACCACGGGCATCGGGAGCAATTGACAAAGCCGGCACCGCCGTATTAATTGGATTGAAGGTATTCTTCTGTCCTGTTACGGAAACAACAGAAAATAGAGACAGGACAAGAACAGATAGAATGCTTTTTATTGGATGAGTCATACTGAATATATACTTGTTACAAGCTTAAACATCATTTATGGCGCTTTTATTGTGCCAGTATAATTAATTTTTTTGTTTCGGTTGCCTCTCTTGATGAATCAGTACGGAGAGCCGCCCGGTAAAGATACACGCCTGGTTTCAGCCGTACGCCGTTGCTTCCGTTTAGATTCCATGTTACGGAATATTGTCTGAACAGGTCGGACGAGCCGCTCTCTTTGTGAGACCAGAGTAGCTGACCAATCATATTGTAGACAAAAAACTGCACATCAAGTACCGTTTCCGGACGGTTATGAGATATAAAGAAAGTAACTTCGCTTCGGGCCGGAACCGGACCAGCTGTAAGGTTATAAATCCCGGGCTTTAATCCGGCAACTACTTCGAATGTAAACGGATAGGAAGTGGAATTGTTCTGAACATCCCAAACGATAAACTCGGCTGTATGAATTCCGGGCTCTAATGCCGGCAGCGAATAAACAACCCTTCCTTCGCCCGTTGTTCCGGGGATGGATCCGTAATAAGCATTCAGTGTATAGCTTTTGGAAATCAGTCCGTCAATAATAAGCATGACATCGTGCCCAATACTGCTACCGCTGATATTTACTCCGCTCTGATCGCGCAAATCGGCCACAAAGAGAGGCGTTGTATTTACTTTTCCTCCATCAATGAAAGTTGAGTCATTCAGATACAAGGCCGTAATCTCGGGACCCAGCGTATCTTTTTCTGCCGTATCGGAGGTTCCCCCCACCTTAAAATTAAGGAAAGCCCCCTGTGCTTCCTGACCGGATACCGAATTGCCTGCGTACAGACTTAATTTTCCAAAATCGTTGGAATATGAAATATCTTTAGGTACAGTAAAGGAAAAGGTGAATTCGCCCTGCCTAACAGAATCCTTCCCTGAATAAAGCACATTGGGATAAGCGGTATACGAAAACGGGTACCCTGAATTATCATTATCCAGCGTTGTCAGCGTCTGCTTGCTATCCAGTAACGTAGGAGCAAGTAATCCTGAAAAGTCGGTTGCTTTAGAGCCTCCGGTTGTAAGAACCTCCCCTTTGATAGTTACCTTATCCAGTGCTTTTAAAAGGATAGGTTCATTCCCAACAGGCTCACCGTTCACTTCAGTTATCTTCATCTCCTGTTCAGGATAAGAGAGTGTGAGTGCCGGGTCTCCAATCAAGGTGAAATTCAGTTTATTTAAATCAGTGCCCAGACTCACTTTCGTCTCGCGCAAAATATCACCGAGTGTTAGTCTTTTTCCATTCTTTTTTACGAAGAGGTTATTGATCAGCTCCTTGTTTATTTTGAAATTGGGATTAGCATCCACTACACGGGTTGTCGTAAACAAAGCAATACCTCCACTGGTGGTATTAAGAAATACATCCTCGCCTGCCGATGTATTTACGGCATCGAACCTGGCAAAGTCGCAGGTTGCTGTTATCCACAAAGGGAGATAAGGATAGGTAAACTGTTTTATTTCATTTTGAGAAAGAACTCCCTCGCCTCCCCAGTAAGACGTACTGCCATGACCGGTATAGTTTATCACCATCTGTCCGTTCTTAAGCTCTTTCTGAATTTTCGTAGTCACATCCGGATAACCGACCTTTCCACCGGAATAATCTTTTTTGTAAGCATCGAAGTATATCTTGTTTACAAGAAATTCGGGGTGATTCGTTTCTATAGATCCTGCAAGCTGGTTGGCCTGATTCATATGCAGGTTCGTATCTCCGTCGTCCGCCACAAAGGTTATGTTATTCTTCCAGGCTCCGGCCGTTTTATTCTCCATGTACGAGATGCTCTTATTTACTGCAGTGGCTGCCTCAGCAACTGTTCTTACGGGGAAACGCCCAATGCCGATATCCAGCTTATCGGAAGATAGGGAAGACCCTTCCGAATCGTCCAGAAAACCAAAATAGTCGTCCGTAACATACGCATACATATTAAGCGACTCCTGCGACTGATAGGTAAGCAACAGATTCAGACTGGTAAGTTTATTCCAGTCGTTGGTGATCATCCGGTTATCGTAAGCACCGTCGCCAAAAAGCAAAAGGTATTTGGGCGCATCGGCATCCGACGAAGCCCGGTCGTAAAACATTTTCATAAACCTGCGGTAAGCCGTTGCATCGGGCGTTCCGCTCGAAAACTCGTTGTATACTGTTTCGGGAGTAACTACCGTAACCTTTAGTCCGGATTTTGTACGATGTGCTTCTGCCAGACGTTCTGCTTCCGAAACAAATGCCGGATGCGAAAGAATAACCATATCAGTTTGTTCCAGGGCATGCAGGTTCTGATTGGCTACAACACCAACAGATTCGGGTGTTGGGAAGGTCTGCGATAAATCGATTGCCGCAAACTCACGCAACACATTTCCGGAAGGAATCGTAAAGGAGCATTCCGTTCCCGATAAGGTAGTCTCCATTTCAACCGGCGAGGAAGGATTGGTTACATCCCATATCTTAACGGACGCCGAAGCTCCCTGAACTACAAACCGGGTTACGTTACCCAGGGATGCAATACTTCTGAAAAAAGTTACCGGTCCGTAAAGCTTTAGCGTTCGCTTACATTGTAAACGAATATAATCAAGATGAGCCAGGTCGTTTGTGTTTCTGCTGTAGGTAATCCCTATTTGAGGAGTTTCTGATTTAGTTCCAAGCCAGTCGGAAGTTCTTGAAAGTTCCAATGCCTTTATATAGGAATCGTCGCTGCTGCTTCGCGGAATAGAAGCGCTGATCAGCGGGGTAGTCCCTTCGGTCAGGGAAACTGTTGCCGGCCCTGTAGTTGGTTTGGCAATAAAGCGGAAAGCTATCTTTCCGGCATCGTTGGTAATTCCGGGCACAGAGAACGTAAAAAGCTGACTTGTATTAAGAGAAAAGGACTCGCCGAAGAGTTCCCTTCCTGATTTATTTACGGATACCTGATCTTTTTCGTGCACCTGGTAGTCGTCGAACGTTGTAACAACTAAAGAAGCACCGTTTGCGACCGGTTCTTTTGTTAGGGTCTTTACAGGCGCTCCATCCGTAAGAAAGTAGTATCCATACAAAGAATAGGGATTGTTTTCGTGAACAAAAGCGGCCGAAGAAGTATTATACCTCCATTTAACTGGTCCGCGTCCATAAAACAGGATATAGTCGGTTCCTTTATAAACGGCTGTTTGGGGTACATCATCGGAATAGGGTTTTGTAAAGTCCTCTTCCAAAGGATTACCGCCATAGCCATAAACGGAAACGGCGGAAGGATCTGTAAATCCCATTTTCTGAAGATCGGTAAAGGATAGCTTGTAGACACCTGTTTCTGCCACCCGTATCTTTACCCAACGGCCTTGCGAAAGGACCGATGAGGAAGCATAATCCACCGCACCGGCTCCGAAAGGAACAAGCAGGAAGCAGAGAGTAATAAGAAAAGACAAAACAGGCTTTATCATGACTTTGTTATCTTACCTAACAAAGAAATCCAGCAGTTTATGTTCGCCAATATATCCTTGAAGGTGATCATCAATACTAACAGGACCAACGCCCACCGGAGTACCGGTAAAGATCAGATCGCCAATCTTAAGCGTAAAAAACTGGCTTACGTAAGCAACAATCCTGTCAACGGTAAAGAGCATATCGCCGGTATACCCTTCCTGCACTTTTTTACCGTTAATGTCAAGATGAAAAGATAGCTTACCTATATCTCCAAGGTGACTGAGCGGCAAAAAAGAACCTACCACTGCCGAATTATCGAATGCCTTGCTGATTTCCCAGGGTAATCCCTGCGAACGAAGTTTACGTTGCAGGTCTCTGGCTGTAAAATCAATTCCTACAGTTACTTCATTATAGTAACGGTGGGCAAAACGTTCGCCTATATTTTTTCCTAAACGATCGATCTTAACCACAATCTCCGTTTCGTAATGAACCTCTTTTGAAAAGTCTGGAATAAAAAAAGGCTTTCCATCTTTCAGCAAAGAGGAGTCCGATTTCATAAAGATCGTTGGTTCCGATAATTCTAACGTATTATTCAGCTCTTTATTGTGAGCTGCGTAATTCATTCCAACAGCGATAACCTTCATTGTTTTCTTATTTAAATTATGTACAGAAGTGCAAAAACCCGGATTAGGGTTTCATCCGATTGAACATCAACGCAAGATGAGCATACAAAGACGTGTTTTGAACGACAATATGTTCGGGTACACGAATACGGAACGGGGTAAAGTTCCACAATGCCTTAATACCTTCGGTAATAATATAATCGGTTACTTCCTGTGCTTTGTCAACCGGTACTGTAATTATACCAATGGTTGCTCCGTATTGTTTCTGCACGTCTGGGAATTCACTCATGTGATAAACCGGGATTCCATTTACGTTGGTTCCCGAAAGTTCTTTACGTACATCGAAACCGGCAACTATTTCCAACCCGTACTGGCTAAGACCGGTATCCTGCAGCAAGGCTGCTCCCAGACTACCCACACCAAAAAGGAAAGCTTTGTGCTGACTGTTAAATCCCAAAAAATCTTCGAGCACATCGATTAATGTATCTATCTCGTACCCTACCCTGGTTTTACCTGAAATATTGACAAATGAGAGGTCTTTAGCCACCTGGCTTGGATCGACATTTATTTCTTTTGCTATCTGTGTAGACGAAACCGACATCTCACCTCTTTGTTTTAACAACTTTACAAAGGCCAAATACCACGGAAGCCTTCTAAGGGTAGGTTCAGGTACCTTCCAGTTTAGTTTTAATTCATCGTTAGCCATTTTGTTGTTACATATTTTTTGGTAAGGCACAAAAATACTATTTTTTTTGCAAATCCTAATAAAAGAAAGAGATACAATTGACTTTCCAATCAAAAAACGAATTGGGTGTGTCGGTTAACCAACACACCCAATTCGTTTTTGATGCACCCTCTATCTTATATGTTTTCGAGTGTTTCTGTAAGAAATGCCCAAACCTTCTGAACAGAGGCAATATTTACACGTTCGTCCGGAGAATGTGGATGTTCAAGATCAGGACCAAAAGAAATCATATCCATATCCGGATAGGCTCCCTGAATAATGCCGCACTCCAATCCGGCATGCATAACCTTCACATTAGGGGTTTTGCCAAATTTCTTTTCGTACACCTTTTGCATTATGGCAAGGATTTCCGATTTTATATTCGGTTGCCATCCTCCGTATGCTCCTCCGTACTCAACTTTTGCTCCGGCAAGCGCAAAAACACTTTCCAGACTTGAGCAGATTTCTTCTTTTCGGCTCTCCGAAGAACTACGAGTCAATATCTTTATTTCAATTAATTCGTTGGATTTTTTTACAGATGCAAGATTCGATGATGTTTCAACAGTTCCGGGAAAATCCGAAAGCATGCTGGTAACTCCATTCTGACATCCTTCGATCGCATTGATTAGATCGTCCTGAATCTCTTCGGGAATAAGCGAAGCAGGTAACCCGGCAGGTTCGGCAGTAAAAGATATGTTGTTTTCAATACTGGTATATTCCTGACGGAAAATATCCTGATAATCGGATACCAGTTCCCAAAGTGCTTCCACATTATCACCCGGAATAGTAATGATAGCCACAGCTTCACGTGGTATCGCATTACGTAAGGATCCTCCGTCTATCGTTGATAAACGAGCACCATAATCGCGTACCGCTTCTTTTAGAAAACGGAACATCAACTTATTGGCATTGGCTCTTCCCAAGTGAATATCAACACCGGAATGACCGCCTTTCAGTCCGGAAAGGGTCAGCTTAACAGCTTCATCACCTTCTGGAATAAGGAAGTCTTCCTTAAACTGAAACGAAATATTCAAATCCGCACCTCCGGCACAACCAACAAATAGTTCGCCTTCCTCTTCAGAATCGGCATTAATAAGAATTTGTCCATTCAAAAATCCGGGTTTAAGACCGAATGCTCCATCCATACCAACCTCTTCGTCTACTGTAAACAGCGCCTCAACCGGACCATGTTTCAGTGATTTGTCGGCTAGTACCGCCAGAGCAAGAGCAACCCCAATGCCATTATCGGCTCCTAAAGTAGTATCTCTTGCCGTAACCCAATCGCCATCGATATATGCATCAATCGGGTCGGTCTCAAAATTGTGAACAGTTGTTGAGTTTTTCTGGGGAACCATATCCAGATGCCCCTGTATTATTACTGTCTTGCAGCCTTCCATTCCAGGCGTAGCCGGTTTTCGGATGACAATGTTTCCGGCTTTATCCTGCTGGGTTTCCAGGCCCGATTCTTTTCCAAAAGCAAGGATATAACGGGTAACCGCTTCCATATGTCCGGTAGGACGTGGAATCTGAGTAAGGTCATGGAAATAACCCCAAACATGCTGAGGAGAAAGATTTCTGATTTCTGCTGCCATAATAGAAGTAAATAATTTACATTGAACAGATAAAATAAAAAAAGATTACTTATTCGCAACTTTCGGTTTCTTACTATTTGTAACCGAAAGTGCCACAATTCCAGCCAGCCCCACAAGACCGAACCATACAGTCTGCAGAGTATGTACTACCAAAGCAAAAGCAGCGGCATCGTTTTCGTTTACACTAAAACACACCAGGGTGGCAATTACCATAAAATGCCACGGACCGATTCCTCCCTGAACAGGTACTGCTACACCAATGCTACTCATTGTAAACGCAATCAATCCAACCGTAACACCCAGGTCTTTGGTAAAATCAAACGCATAAAATGTTATATAAAAGTAAAGGAAGTATCCAACCCAGATTAACAGGGTATAGATTATGAACTTACTTTTCTCTTTCATGAACCAAACCGAACGTATCCCTTCCCACATGCTATACAGGGTGGCTTTGATTTTCTTCACCAAAGTAAAATGCTTCATATAGGTAAATACGAACCACACTATAATAGCGATTGTTACGACCGCTACATAAATCCACAAAGAAGTGAATGTTGCCTGGAATCCTTCAAGCAAAGCGGGATTTTTCGAGAAAAAACTTAAAAAGAATCCAAAATTGGATACAAAGATAAACGCGGTAATCAATCCAACGGTTATTGTATCCATCACTCTGTCTACCAGTAAAGTTCCAAACAATCTGGAAAATGAAATTTTATCGTAACGTGACACTACTCCGCATCTCCAAACCTCTCCCACACGTGGAAGAACCAAATTTACAGCATAGTTTCCAAGAACTGCCCAAATAACATTACTTCGTTTAGGACGGTCGCCCAAAGAGCGGATAAGCAATTCCCAACGCAAGCCGCGGATTACATTAGCCCCGGCACCAAATAACAATGAAAACAAGATGATATCATAACGAACACCTTCCTTAATTACCTTCATAATTACGGTAACATCCATTTTTCTGTAGAGAAACCAGAGCAATAATACTCCAAAAGCAAGAGGAAGACATATCTTAAGAATTGTACGGAGCAGGCTCTTAAATTCCATTACACATAGGGTACTTTAAATTATTTGTTGTACTTTTGTCCATCTGCAAAGATAAGCATAAAATTCAAATACAAACAATTTACACCAAAGAAGTGGATGAGATCGGTAAAACCTAAAAAATCTTTAGGACAGCATTTCCTTAAAGATCTGAGCATTGCCCGAAGAATCGCCGAAACGTTGTCTGAATACAAACACCTACCCGTTCTTGAGATTGGCCCGGGGATGGGAGTACTCACGACTTTTTTACTGGAAGAAGGACACGACCTGTCTGTTGTTGAACTAGACAGAGAATCGGTGGCCTATTTAAATGAAAATTTCCCTTCGCTGGCAGGAAGAATCCTTGGCGAAGACTTTTTAAAACTTGATCTTGACACCTTATTCAAAGGACAATTTTGTGTTATCGGAAATTACCCATATAATATTTCCAGTCAGATTTTCTTTAAAGTTTTAGATTATAAAGAGGTTGTTCCTTGTTGTTCCGGAATGATCCAAAAAGAAGTGGCCGAAAGGCTTGCTTCCGGTCCGGGCAAAAAAGCATATGGCATATTAAGCGTATTACTTCAAGCCTGGTACGATATAGAATATCTTTTCACTGTTGACGCATCCGTATTTAATCCACCCCCAAAAGTGCAAAGCGCCGTAATACGAATGGTGCGGAATAAGCGCGTATCGCTGGGATGTGACGAAAAACTTTTCAAATCGGTAGTCAAGACATCTTTTAATCAGCGACGAAAAACATTGCGTAATTCTATGAAGCCGCTGCTTGGAAAAGATTTTCCCAATTACGCTTTACCAATATTCGATAAACGACCTGAGCAATTATCTGTTGAACAATTTATCGAACTAACGCTTATCAGCGACGCATATCTGAAAACTATTGGAGGAATCGTTCTTCCTGAAAATGAATAGAGGTATGATTGAGCTTACGAAAGAATATATTGAGGGGCTGAAAAGTGTCATTGAAAATAAGAATGACACGGCCACAGTAGATATGTTGCAGGAACTATATCCTGCAGATATTGCCGAGATATTTCAGGAACTGGATCTGGAACAGGCAATCTATCTGTACATGTTGATGGATGGAGAAAAGGCCGCTGATGTTCTGATGGAACTCGACGAGGAAGATCGTCGCAAGCTACTGAAAGAACTTCCCAGCGAACTGATTGCCAAGCGTTTCATCGATTTCATGGAAACCGATGATGCCGTAGATCTTATGCGTGAGCTGGATGAAGACACCCAAGAGGAGATTCTTTCGCATATTGAAGACGTTGAACAGGCAGGCGATATTGTTGACTTGTTAAAATACGATGAAGATACGGCCGGGGGGTTGATGGGTACCGAAATGATCGTGGTAAACGAGAACTGGAGTATGCCAAAATGCCTTGAAGAAATGCGTGTACAAGCCGAAGAAATGGATGAGATCTATTACGTGTACGTAGTGGATGACGACGAACGCCTCCGCGGTGTTCTTCCCTTAAAGAAAATGATTACCAGCCCTTCTGTTTCCAAAATCAAACATGTTATGAAAAAGGAACCTATCGCTGTAAGGGAAAGCGATAGTATTGAAGAGGTAGCTCAGACCATTGAGAAGTACGACCTTGTGGCGCTTCCGGTTGTTGATAGTATAGGACGTTTGGTTGGACGAATAACTATCGACGACGTAATGGACGAAATACGTGAACAGCACGAACGCGACTATCAGTTGGCTTCGGGTATCTCGCAGGATGTTGAAACTTCGGATAATGTATTTCTGCAAACTGCTGCTCGTCTGCCCTGGCTCCTTATCGGAATGATAGGGGGACTGGGAAACTCTGTCATTTTGGGAGGATTTGAAAACGGACTGGCTGCCAATCCAAAGATGGCCCTTTTTATTCCGCTTATCGGGGGAACCGGTGGTAATGTTGGAACTCAGTCGTCCGCTATCGTGGTGCAGGGTTTGGCAAACAACTCTCTTAAACCGGGGAATATAACGAATCAGGTGCTTAAAGAGTCTGTTGTATCGCTTATCAATGCCAGCATCATTAGTTTAGTCGTATTCATTTACAACTTCTTCATGCTGGACGACCGGGCTATAACCGCTTCGGTGTCACTTAGTCTCTTTGCAGTAGTCATGTTCGCCAGTATCTTCGGAACCCTTGTACCAATGACTCTGAATCGCTTCAAAATAGACCCGGCCCTTGCAACCGGACCGTTTATATCCATTACAAACGATATTATCGGAATGATGATCTACATGTTTATCACAGCAGCATTATCGTAACATTCCTATTTCAACAATAACATTCGTTCAAAACGCTGAGCAGGGATTGTATTCCGATGATACCGGCATGCAATCCCTGCTTAGATTTAGTTAGAATATTCCTCCTTTGTACAAGGAATCAAAATTAGCGTGCTGACCTTCTAATTTCTTTGCTTCTTCTCCTTGTGGATCTAAATTAATTGCTTGTTTAAGATCTTCGAGTGCTTCTGTTGATTTTCCCTGCAGATTAAAAGCACGACCTCGTTCGGCGTAAGCTTTTGCAAAGTCGGGTTTCAATTCAATAGCTTCAGTAAAGAATGCTACCGCTTCAGCTAATTTATTTTCTAATATAAGGAGTTTGCCTTGCTTTAAATAAGCATCCTCATTAAAAGGATTAAGATCCAACACATACTGATAATCTTCGCGAGCCGCTTCGGTATCTCCCATCGACTCATGAATACTTCCCCGTAGCAGGTAAGCGCCTTCTTCTTCAGGCGATAGAACAAGAGCCTTCTCAACATCTTCAAGAGCCTCAGCTTCTTGCCTCATAGCCAACAAGACTTCGGCACGGGAAAGATAAGCTTCCATAAAATCATCCTTCAGAGCAATTGTACGGGTCAAATCTGCAAGGGCATTGATTAAATCATTTAATCCCTGATGAGCCTTGGCTCGCAAATAAAAAGCATTTGCGTTTACATCATCAGCCTCAATCACATGGGTACTTCCTTCAATTACTGCCTCATAACGTTCCATCATATAAGCCAGATTGGCTCGACTTATCCATACAGGCAAATGATCCGGTTCCTCGGAAACCATTTGATCATATATCAACGAAGCTTCTTCCAGCTGATTCATAGCAATATATGCTGCAGCCAGGTAATTTTTTGTTTCAAAATCGGATTGCAGTTTCAATGCTTCCTGAAAACATTTGATGGCATAAGCAACCTGTCCCATCTTTTGGGCTCTGATTCCGTCGTACTTAAAGATATCAAAATTCTTTTTGTCTTCTTTCGCCTTTGTCTCTTCAGCTGATTCTGAATTCCCCGAAAACAGCGATGTAAAGAAATTTCCCATAAGTAATTATTTTAATGACGCAAATATATAAAAATCATTTATCTTTCTGATATTATTATTCACATAAGTGCTTGGTTTTAGTTTCAAATTAAATGCATACACCCTCTAACAATTTATATTATATAACTTTTATGCCCATTTTTGCTATCAAATCAAATATTTACAACCTCAAAGCTTTCGTTTTTCAATTTTTTCACAAAAAAGGGCGGGTGACTTTCACTCGTTTGGTTACCTTTGCCTCCGTTTTGTAACCAGGCATAGTCGTTACCAACTCTCCGGTATATGGCAGCCATCTAAACTAATTGTATGGAAAACTTGGAATTAGGCCTATTATTATTATTCGTTGGAATGACCACCGTATTTGTCATTCTTCTGATAGTTATTTACCTTGGAAAAGGGTTAATCGTATTAGTAAATAAGTATGCGCCGGAAGAGGTTATTGTTAAAAAACAACCGCCATCAAATTCTTCCGGATCTTCATCCTCCCTTCCCTCTACCACTTTGGCAGCCATTGTTTCGGCAGTTGGTGTTGCAACTGAAGGAAAGGGAAAAGTAGTGAAAGTGGAAAAACTATAATCAAAATATTACTATTGTATCCTTAAATATTAAAAACTCACAATTGAAATATCATGAAAAGAGAAATTAAATTTAGTCTGGTTTTCAGAGACATGTGGCAATCTGCCGGAAAATATGTGCCCCGCGTTGACCAGCTGGTAAGAGTTGCTCCTGCAATTATTGAAATGGGCTGCTTTGCCCGTGTTGAAACAAACGGAGGAGGATTCGAACAAGTTAATTTATTATTCGGCGAAAATCCAAATAAGGCTGTAAGAGAATGGACAAAACCTTTTCACGAAGCTGGCATTCAGACACACATGTTAGACCGTGCACTAAACGGACTCCGAATGAGCCCGGTTCCCGCAGATGTTCGTCAGCTTTTTTACAAAGTTAAAAAAGCTCAGGGAACTGATATCACCCGCACTTTCTGCGGATTGAATGATGTACGAAACATTGCGCCATCCATTAAATATGCCAAAGAGGCTGGTATGATTTCCCAATGTTCTCTTAGCATTACGCACTCTCCCATTCATACAGTGGAATATTATACTAAAATGGCTTACGAACTTATCGAGCTTGGAGCTGATGAGATTTGCATTAAGGACATGGCTGGCATCGGACGTCCATACTCGCTGGGACAAATTGTTGCCAATATTAAGGCCAAACATCCTGAAATCCCCGTACAGTATCACAGTCACGCCGGACCAGGCTTTAACATGGCCACAATTCTGGAAGTCTGTAATGCCGGTTGCGATTATATCGATGTAGGTATGGAGCCACTTTCATGGGGTACTGGCCATGCGGATGTTATTTCCGTTCAGGCTATGCTTAAGGACGCCGGATTTATTGTTCCTGAAATCAACATGGATGCATACATGAAGGTACGCAGTCTTATTCAGGAATTTATGGACGATTTCCTTGGATTGTATATCAGTCCGAAAAACCGGCTAATGAATTCGCTGCTTATTGGTCCGGGACTACCAGGTGGTATGATGGGAAGCCTCATGGCTGATCTGGAAACAAATCTGGACACCATCAATAAAAATAAAACGAAGAATAACCAGCCGTTGATGACACAAGATCAGCTGTTAATCAAGTTGTTCGATGAAGTGGCGTATGTATGGCCACGTATAGGATATCCTCCTCTGGTTACCCCATTCAGTCAGTATGTAAAGAACCTTGCCATGATGAATGTAATGCAGATGGAAAAAGGAAAAGAACGTTGGGGAATGATTGCCGATGATATCTGGGACATGATTCTTGGTAAGGCGGGAAGACTTCCGGGAGAATTAGCTCCGGAAATCATTGAAAAAGCCAAGAACGAAGGACGGCAGTTCTTTAAAGGCGATCCTCAGGAGAATTATCCGGATGCTCTGGACAAATACCGTAAATTGATGAACGAGAAACAGTGGAGTGTTGGTGAAGACGATGAAGAGTTGTTTGAATACGCCATGCATCCGGCCCAATACGAGGCTTATCGTTCAGGAAAAGCTCAGGTGGAGTTTAAAGCAGATGTTGCACACCGTAAGGCAGTGATTCAGGCAGCTTTGGAGCCAGCAGCTCCTGCTGTTACGATAGCATTACCTTCTTCACCTCAGGTTATGACTGTTGATGTAAACGGGCAGCCCTTCCGTGTAACTGTGTCGTACGGAGACACATCTACTGCTTCGGCAACAACTCCGGCAGAATCGGCTACCCCACCGGCACAAGCAGCAGCTGCAGGTGCAGGCAATGAAGTTTTGTCTCCATTAGAAGGAAAGTTCTTCCTGATAAAAAATACGTCCGACACACCTCTTAAAGTCGGAGATGTTGTGAAAGAAGGTCAGCTTCTTTGTTATATTGAAGCAATGAAAACCTATAACGCTGTTCGTTCTGAATTCAGCGGGACAATAACAGCTATCACGCTTAACAATGGAGATTCGGTAGTTGAAGATGATGTAATAATGACCATACAATAATGGAGGAAATATTTCAGAATTTATATAGTATGACTGCTTTCAGCAACATAATTGCTGAACCACAGTTCCTTATAATGTATGCCATAGCATTCGTATTGCTTTATCTTGGAATCAAGAAACAGTATGAACCTCTATTGCTTGTACCTATTGCTTTCGGAGTATTGCTTGCAAACTTTCCGGGAGGTGATATGGGAGTTATTCAGGCAGATGAAAACGGGATGATTCTGGTAAAAGGTGTAATGAGAAATATCTGGGAAATGCCGTTGCATGAAATTGCACACGAACTAGGCCTGATGAACTTTGTATACTATATGCTTATTAAAACAGGATTTTTGCCTCCGATTATTTTCATGGGTGTTGGAGCATTAACTGATTTTGGACCAATGCTTCGAAACTTAAGGTTATCTGTATTCGGCGCTGCAGCTCAGTTAGGAATTTTCTCTGTGTTGCTGGTTGCCATCCTTATGGGTTTTACCCCCAAGGAAGCCGCTTCTTTAGGTATAATCGGAGGAGCAGATGGTCCAACAGCTATTTTTACAACAATTAAGCTGGCGCCCCATTTACTTGGTCCTATTGCTATTGCTGCATATTCATATATGGCTCTTGTTCCCGTAATAATACCCTTGGTTGTAAAAATCCTTTGCTCTGAGAAGGAACTTAAAATCAACATGAAAGAACAGGAAAAGATGTATCCCAGCAATACAGAAATTAAAAATATGCAGGTGCTTAAAATTATATTCCCAATTGCAGTTACAACAATTGTGGCATTATTTGTACCCACGGCAGTTCCTCTTGTTGGCATGCTGATGTTCGGTAACCTGGTAAAAGAAATTGGAACAAATACATTCCGTTTGTTCGATGCTGCCTCAAACAGCATCATGAATGCGGCAACAATCTTTCTCGGACTATCTGTTGGGGCAACTATGACTACAACCGCTTTTCTTAATTTACAAACGATTGGTATCGTTGTTGGAGGATTCCTCGCCTTTGCGTTATCTATTTCCGGCGGTATTTTTATGGTTAAAATATTCAATTTGGTGAGTAAAAAGAAAATCAATCCGCTTATCGGAGCGACTGGTCTGAGCGCAGTACCCATGGCATCCAGGGTTGCGAATGAAATAGCCCTTAAATATGACTCGAAAAACCATGTGCTTCAATACTGCATGTCGAGCAATATTTCGGGGGTTATAGGTTCTGCTGTAGCTGCCGGTGTACTAATTTCATTCTTATCGTAAACTATTTTTTACAATTCCAGAAAAGAGGGGTTTTATGATTCATTTCATAAAATCCCTCTTTTTTAGTCTCCAACTAACAATAATTGATTAATTTGTAACAAATAATTGAAATAAAATGTGGCTATAAAAAAATATTTAGTTTAATTTGTGAAAAATATAGGAATTATCATCCTTATTCTAAATATGATTGAATATGAGCGACACTCTTGAGACTAATCTGCCGGAAGTAGAAAACGCAGGCAAATTGGAAGAAACTAACGTTCCGGAAATTACTCCGGAAATTACTGCTACGGATATAGAAACAGAAGAATCTGCTGAAGCTGTTACTGCCGGAGCTGCAGGGAAATTATCTAAAGAAGAAATTCTTAACAAACTATCCGAACTAGTAGAAGTTTCGGTAGAAGAGTCGCGGGGTGAAATTGACGCGCTCAAACAGGCGTATTATAAAATTCGCCGGAACGAAGTAGAAGAACTTAAAAAATCGTTTCTGGAAGAGGGAGGCGAAGAAAAAGATTTTTCTGCACCTGTTGATGAAATTGAAACTAAAATTAAGGATCTGCTTAATGTTTACAAAGAAAAGAGAGCAGCTCTGATAGCAGAAGAAGAGCGAATCAAAGAAGCTAATTACACACTGAAGCTTCAATTGATTGAGCAACTGAAAACGCTAACTGAAAGTCAGGAAGATTTTAACAAACTATACAATGATTTCAAAGATTTGCAAGTTCGCTGGAAAGAAATAAAATCGATTCCTCAGGAGCACGCTAACGAACTTTGGAAAAGCTACCAGATCTATTCAGAAAAGTTCTATGATATCATCAAGATAAATAACCAGTTCCGTGATTACGACTTCAAGAAAAATCTTGAACTAAAAACGGCTCTATGCGAAACTGTAGAAAAACTGGAAGAAGAATCGGATGTTATTTCTGCATTCCACCAGTTGCAAAAACTTCACCAGCAATGGAAAGAAATAGGTCCGGTATCTAAAGAGCTGCGCGAAGAATTATGGACCCGTTTTAAAAACGCGTCTACTACTATTAACAAAAAACACCAGACTCATTTTGAAACCCTGAAGTCTCGCGAACAGGAAAACCTGGATGCCAAGACTTCGATTTGTGAAGAAATTGAGGCTATCAATATGGATTCCCTGAAGACTTTTAAAGATTGGGAAGACATGAACAAGCAGGTTATTGCCCTGCAAGAAAAATGGAAAACTATTGGCTTTGCTCCAAAGAAGGCCAATGTAAAAATATTTGAACGTTTCCGCGCTGCATGTGATGCGTATTTTAACCGCAAAAACGACTTTTACAAGTCTATCAAGAATGACATGGAGCATAACCTGGAACTAAAAAAAGCATTATGCGAAAAAGCAGAAGCTTTGAAAGATAGTACCGATTGGAAAGATGCTACAGATAAACTTATTGTTTTGCAGAAAGAATGGAAAACAATCGGATCGGTTGCCCGCAAACACTCTGATGCTATCTGGAAACGCTTCATATCTGCCTGCGATTATTTCTTCGAACAAAAGAACAAGAATGTTTCGTCTCAAAAGAATATCGAACAAGATAATCTGGCAGCAAAAAAAGCATTAATTGAAAAAGTTAATACGCTTGATGAAACGCTGAAATCAGATGAAGCCGTTTCGTTTCTTAAAGGACTTATTGCTGAATGGAATACAGTAGGCCATGTACCATTTAAAGAAAAGGACAAGGTTTATAAAGAATTCCATGAGGCCATAGATAAACAATTCGACAGATTAAAAGTAGGCCAATCGGATCGTAAAATGCAAAGCTTCCGCAGCAACATCAATGATATGAGTACTGGGGAGAGAGGTAAGAGCAAACTTTACGGCGAAAGAGAACGACTGATGCGTCAGTTTGATCGGCTGAAATCAGAGGTTCAAACCTACGAAAACAATATCGGATTCCTGAGTATCTCTTCCAAAGGCGGAAGTGGTTTGGTTAAAGAGATGGAACGAAAGATTGAAAATCTAAAAGAAGAAATGGCGCTGACAGTGAAGAAAATCGACGCTATAGACGAAAACTTAGAATAGTACAATGGAAGCCGCCTCGAACAGAGACGGCTTCTTTTTTTATAAAAAGATGCGCTACGTTCACTTCTTTAATCCAGGACATGAAATGGCTGTTTTTAAGGGACATCCATCATATACTCCTCCATCCAATGTACACAAGATGATGAAGGAGCTGGAACTTTTACCTGTATGGTATGCAAGCCCCAACGACTATGTCCTTGTTGAGGAAGCTGAAAAAATTTCAAAGCAGTCGTTACCGGATGCTTTTCGCCCTTTTGCTAAAGCTGTTTCCGTGGAAGAAGTTCTCCGGAATGGAGCATCACTGCCTCCGGCGACGGTTAATCCATGGGGAGAATCTCCTCATAGTCTGCACATGTTCTCCAAACTTAAAAAAATAAGTGGATGGGACTTACAAATTCCCAAATGGAATCCTGTCTGCAAAACGCTTTGCGGCCGGCAAACAGCATCCGATTGTCTAAAGATGATGCAGGAAATCTTGCCGGAAGCAAGAAATCTAAAGCCCCCCCTCTTCTGTACAACATTAGAAGAGATCTATACTGCATTTAGTTCGTTCCAATTTCCGGTTCTTTGCAAAATGCCCTATTCTTCATCAGGAAGAGGACTCCTCTGGTTGGAGTCTGAAGAATTGGCTGTTGCTGAACGTAACTGGATTAATGGGGCCATAAAAAGACAAGGTAGCCTTAGTGTGGAACCGGCATTAGACAAAGTCAGCGATTTCGCTATGGAGTTCTATTCCGACGGACAGGGAAATGTCGTTTTTAAGGGCATCTCATGCTTTACTACAGAAGGAAGGGGCGCCTATTCCGGCAACAGACTCGATAGCCAGAAAGCCCTGAGAGAGGAGCTTTCTGCGTTCATTGGTAGTGACCTGCTTGATAGAACAGAACAATCTGCAATCGAAGTTCTGAAAAAGATATTTGGAAGACAATATACAGGTTTTCTGGGGGTAGATATGCTTATATATAAAGACATGGACCAGAATTACCAAATACATCCATGTATTGAGATAAATATGCGCTATACAATGGGTATGCTTGCCATTCATTTATATGAAAATTATATATCAGAAAGAACTACCGGTTACTTTGCCGTAACTTTTCATAAAAAGCCAGGAGATGCCTATAGAAAACATTGTGAGATGATGCAAAAACATCCTCAGTTATTCGAAGGAAACAAATTGCTTTCAGGCTATCTTCCTCTGTGTCCGGTTACAGAATGCAATCATTACATAGCTTATATTCTAGCCACAGTTACTTATTCTTGATTAGATTAATAAATTCTTCACGGGTTTTGGCCTGCTGAAAGAATCCTGTAAAATCAGATGTAGTTGTAAGTGAATTCTGTTTTTCGACGCCACGCATTTGCATGCACATATGCTGTGCCTCAATAACAACCATCACTCCCAAAGGATTAAGCGTATTCTGTATACACTCTTTTATCTGCAACGTCATACGTTCCTGAATCTGCAGCCTTCGGGCAAAAATATCCACAACACGTGGAATCTTGCTTAAACCGGTAATATACTTATTTGGTATATAAGCCACATGAGCTTTACCAAAAAATGGCAACATGTGATGTTCGCAAAGAGAAAAGAAGTCAATGTCTTTAACAATCACCATCTGCTTATAACCTTCTTCCTCAAACATGGCAGAAGAAAGCACCTTTTGAGGATCCTCATTATATCCTTTCGTCAAAAACTGCATAGCTTTAGCAACACGTTCAGGAGTTTTTAAGAGTCCTTCCCGATCAGCATCTTCACCTAATAAGTTAAGGATTTGAGAATAATGAGCAGCCAGCTCTTCTCTTTTCAGCAACGTTTCTTCGTTTACTTCTTTCATTTAGGGTATACTATTATTACAGAGGAATATTAACCTCTTCTTTTACAATATAAATTTCTTTGCCGTACGAAGGGAACGCTTCCATCAGTTGTCTTTTCAAATTAAATGCTTCTTCATGACTACGAAAGTCTCCAACCCTAAGTTTCCAGAAAGGGGCAGTATAAGTAACATATGTAGCGAGATCAGGAAACAATTCTTTAATCTCTCTTTCTCTTTTGAAAGCTTCATCTTTTGACAAACGTTGATTCCCTGTAAAAACTTGCGCACGAAAACCTTGCACTTTAATAAACGACTCTCCGTCTGCTTTCATCAATTTATCTCCCGATAAACGAACTCCCACCATTTTCTTAATAGCGGGATCCTGACGAACAACCACTTTCCCTTTACCCGTAGCCGGTTCCTGAAGCGAATCAAAAATGGTAGTAGCAGCTAATTCTGTATTTATATCCTGAGCAGTCAAAGGCAACACGGCGACCAAGGCAATCAACATAAGAATTATACATGGAAATTTTCTCATACTACAGTTTTTTTATTCAATAAATAAAAGGGGATACTTCTGAATCCGAAGCATCCCCCGTACTAATGACTTATTATCAGAATGCCTCAATAATCGGCATAAACTTATCAACAGCCAAAGAAGCTCCACCAATCAAACCACCGTCAACATCAGGATTTGCGAACAATTCTTTTGCATTGGCTCCGTTACAACTTCCACCATAAAGAATAGAGCAATCGTCTGCTACAATCTGACCATACTTAGCCGCAATTGTCTGACGGATATGTGCATGAATTTCCTGAGCTTGGTCAGCAGAAGCAGTTTTACCTGTTCCAATTGCCCAAACCGGCTCGTAAGCAAGAACCAATTTTCCAAAGTCTTCAGCAGACAAATCAAACAAAGAGCCAGCAATCTGAGCATCTACAATTTCAAAATGTTTGCCAGCTTCTCTTTCCTCAAGAACTTCACCAATACAGAAGATAGGAGTAAGACCATTAGCCAATGCCAACAATACTTTATCTTTTAGTATTTCTGCTGTTTCGTGATAGTAGGCACGTCTTTCAGAGTGACCAAGAATTACATACTTAGCACCTGTTGAAGCAACCATAGCAGCTGAAACTTCGCCAGTATAAGCTCCACTATTCTTGTCAGCGCAGTTTTCTGCAGCAACACCAACCTTTGTTGTGTCGATAGCTGCAGCAATGCTTGCAAGGTGAGTAAATGGTGTTCCGATTACAACGTCGCAATTGATTGCTTTTCCTTTAAGAGCAGCATCTAATCCTTTTGCCAATTCAAGACCTTCCTGCAGTGTGGTATTCATTTTCCAGTTACCTGCAACAATATTCTTTCTCATGTCTAAATTATTTAAATATGTAATACAAAATATTATACACTCATTCTGTTATTTGGGGTGCCTTTCTTCTGTTATGAAAAAAATCATAAACCCAAACAAGGAGCAAAGGTAAGGCAAAACTTAATAAAATGAATAATAAGCCGTCATCTTCTTTTTCCTTAACATTATTTCCGGACAGATAGTTGTCCATGGTCCCTTTAATATAGTCTTCATCCGGTATATCATTTGGATTCCATTTCGCTAAGATCGTACCATTTTTCAGCAAGATAAGACCTGGGTTGGAGCGAATCATTGTTTTCAACATTACATCGTCCGAGTTACAAAAAGGATATTCAGAACCGGTATTATTCATCCACTCATTAATCGACTCCTTTGACGAACCTGTTATGCAATAGAAAGGATAACCCTTTTCCTGAGCGTAATCAAAGACATTATTAATTGCATCAATATTCTTATCATCAGCGCTCTCAAGTTTGGGGGATATAAGCCAAAACATAGGTCCGTCGTAAGTAAGCAACTCTTGAGTAATATCCTCATCTGAACTATTGAAAAGCATAAACCCTGATACAGGGGGAGTATACCCTTTCTTAATTAAGATTGAACGAGAACTTACATAAGTCCACGTACTATCTTCAGCCGGATAGTTATCCAGCGAAAATTCTTTTTGAACTCCGTTTTTCTCATACACAAATACATATTTATACTCATCAACCGGCGCGTTATCAGGTGTAGTTGTTAAAGATGGAATATTTGCGCCCACCTTGAAAGGCCTGAAATCTACAACAGGCAAATGAATATAGTTGCTATAATTAAATCCAATACAAAACAGGTACGAATACAAGGCAACAAACCAGTATGCCTTAAATGTGTATATGTTTACTAATCGTTGATTAAACTTAAAAGTAAAAACAGCAGCTGTCAACAAGACTATGTTTTTGAAAAAAGTTTCCCAATTAGTAAGAACGACTGCGTCGCCAAAGCATCCGCAATCAGAAACAGGATTAAACAAAGCAAGGTATAATGTCAATGGAGTCATAAACAACATAAACACCAAAACAAGAAAAGACGAATAACGACGGTAAACGCCTAAAAGCATACATACTCCTAAGGAAAATTCAGCAGCAGAAAGGCAAAAAGAAAGCAACATCTCAAATGGAGAAAACCATGTAAGACCAAATGATAAAAGGTAATCACCAATTTTGATTGCACCCCCTACAGGGTCAACAGCCTTTACTGCCCCGGAAAAGACAAAAACTATCCCGATTAAGATGCGGCTTAACTCCGCAACAATCTTTATTGTTTTTTCCTTGTATTTCATTACTCTTCTCCAAACTCTAACTTAATCAGACCAAAAAGAGCATAATTAATCATATCCATATAGTTTGCATCAATCCCTTCGGAAACAATTGTTTGCCCATTATTCCTCTCAATCTGCTTTGTTCTATATATTTTCATAAGAATAAGATCTGTATAGGAACTGATACGCATACCTCTCCATGCCTCGTCATAATCATGATTTTTAGCATACATCAACTCTTTTGTTTCTGTTATATACCGATCATAGAGTGTCATAGCCTCTTCCTTACTCATATCTGTAGTATCAGAAAACCCTTTTGCTAGTTGGATCAACCCTATAACACCATAGTTTACTATGGCAATGAATTCCGGTTTAATACCTTCATTAATCATACTGATACCCTTAATTTCAAGACTCCGAATCCGGTTAGCCTTAATATAGATTTGATCGGTAACCGACTGCGGACGCATAATTCTCCATGATGGACCATAGTCAGCAAGTTTCTTCTGAAATAAATCGCGACAAAGAGCGATAACTCTTTCAAACTGTTCTTTTGTATCTGCCATAAAACGAATATAATAGGGTACAAAGATAATAAAAAACAACAAAAGGCACAGAAGCAAGGAAGCAACTGTGCCTTTCGTTATATAAAAGTAACATTACGAACAGCGCAATGAACGCCCTAAACTTAATGTTGATGTTTTTGAAATTCCATTTAATTCACAAATTTTACTTACAGAGGTTCTGTACTTCCGGGCAATAGCACCCAATGTATCACCCGATTTGATGCGGTGATAAATAGTCTTGCCTTCATCCGATGCATCTACCTTTATTTTCTTTTTGCTACCTTTTACAGTTGATTGGTTCTCTTTGTCGGAATCATTGCTATTTGAAGCTATTTTTTCGCCTCCTGCACTGCAACGAAGAGCTTGACCTAATCGTAAAACAGAAGTCCGTTTAAGTCCGTTTAGTCTGCAAAGCTGACTTACAGTTGTTCCATAACGGCGGGCAATTGCTCCAAGCGTATCACCGGATTTAACACGATGAAAGACCATTTGATCATCAGAAGAAGTGTAAACATTACTGTTTCTTCCGTTGATTTTCATATTATGAAATACGTATAAGTCTTGATGCGGAACTCCATTTTCAAAATCAATAATATCAGCAGGATCGATATCTTTCCCAAGGAAGCGAGTTTCAAAATGGAGATGAGATCCTGTTGAACGACCCGTATTTCCACCTAAAGCAATAGGTTCACCGGCTTTCACTGATTCATTCACATCAACTAAAAAATGGGATAGGTGACCATAAATCGTTTCTAATCCGTTTGGATGACGCACCACAACATAATAGCCATAACCTCTACGCTCGTAGTTTTTTATACGAATTTTTCCGTCAAATGCAGCACGAATAGTATCTCCTATTTGCACTTTAAGGTCAATACCCCTATGCATTCTGCGACGACGAGGACCATATTTGGAAGTAACTTTTGCCTGACTTGTGATTGGAAGGACAAACGTGGAACAATCAATTTTAAATGAATCCGGCAAAACAATTTTCTCTTTTTTATATGGATTAACCCAACGGTTGTCCCAATTAGATCCATAAAGTTCATCGGCAGGAAACATCATATCTTCTTCAGCCAATTCGGCTTCCAACATTTTTTGATTTAGGTCTGACAGCTCTTTTGTTGCTATCTCTTTCTTAAAGCCAACTCGATCGGCCATAAGTTCCGTTACCTTAGAGTCGATGTGACGCATACGGTTTGCTGTTTTCTTTTTTACAGGAGTCAGCGGACTTGCCACTGAAGCTATAAAAAGGGAACCGCAAAGGAATAGTAGTGTTCTTATGCTCATTTGTTGTATTATTTCTAACTTAAATTAGGGGAGTGACCAGCCGATTTACACATCGGTTTAAATAGCCAACATGTCAAAGTTCGCATTTTAGAATTTACCATCCAAACTAATTGAATAAAAATTTCCGCATTAAATCTAAACGAATATTAAATTTAAAGTTCAATTTACTGAATTACAATAGATTACAACAAAGCATGTTTAACAACACATTAACTAATCATTCCCCAATTAATTTTTGACGAGAAAAGACTCTTAATTTTTTGATTCAATTGAATATTTCTTTCTGTGCATAACTCAGGATCTTCCAAAATAATATCGGAAGCTATATCACGGGCGTATTGCAACAACTGTCCATCCGAGGCAAGGTTGGCTATTTTTAAATCAATACCTTCCCCACTTTGGCGCGTTCCTTCCAGATCTCCATGTCCGCGCATACGCAAATCAGCTTCGGCAATTTCAAATCCATCCGTACTATTAACCATGATTTCCAACCGCTTCCGGGTATCATTACTAAGCTTATAAGAAGAAACCAAAACACAATAAGACTGGTCCGCTCCTCTTCCAACCCTGCCCCGAAGCTGGTGTAATTGAGATAAGCCAAATCGTTCTGCGCTTTCTATAACCATCACAGAAGCATTGGGAACGTTAACACCAACTTCAATAACAGTTGTGGCCATAAGCATATGAGCTTCGCCTGATATAAAACGTTTCATCTCAGCTTCTTTTTCGACAGCTTTCATCCTTCCATGAACCATACAAACTGTAAACTCGGGAAAGACTTCTTTAAAAAGCTCATACCCTTCCTCCAGATTTTTATAGTCAAGTTTCTCACTGCCTTCAATAAGAGGAAAAACCACATACACCTGTCGACCTAATTGAATTTCTTTTCGCAGAAAATCATAGAGCTGAGCTTTATTTGTATCGTAACGGTGCACAGTTTTTATTGGCTTTCGGCCGGGAGGAAGCTCATCAATTACAGAAACATCCAGATCACCGTAAAGAGTCATAGCAAGTGTACGGGGAATTGGCGTAGCAGTCATCACCAAAACATGAGGGATCTCTTTGTTCTTTTTCCATAAACGCGAACGTTGCTCTACCCCAAACCTGTGTTGTTCATCTATAACAGCCAGACCAAGAGA
>JAGPJL010000128.1 GCA_018054455.1 Parabacteroides sp. | reverse complement strand
GGCCCGATGTTAGTTTCCGGAGTATATGCTACAGAATTTCCTTGATATCGATTAGCCTGCGAATGGTGTAAGTCGGTTCGAAGCCTTTGGCAGGTAACCCTTCCGGATTATACCACAGCTGATCCATTCCGGCATTATAGGCACCGGCTATATCAGCGTCCCAACTGTCGCCAATCATTAAAGACTGACTGCGGCGTGAATTGGTATTGATAAGCGCAAAGTCGAAAATTTGTTTGTGGGGTTTGTTAATCCCGGCATCTTCGGAGAGGATCATTCGTTCGATGTAGGGCGAAAGTCCGGCGTTAGATAGCTTTTTTGATTGTACTTCCCTGAACCCGTTGGAAAGAATAAACAACCGGTAGCCGGCTATTTTAAGGTGATCCAATGCTTCGATCGTACCCGGAATAAGACGAGTCTTTAATGTTGTGCGATTCAGGAAATCCCTGTTAAGCGCAATTACATAAGCAGGATCCGAAATCCCAAACGGTCTGAGTATATGCAGGAATCGCTCCACAATGAGGGTTTGTTTGTCGATCGTTCCCTCGCGGTATTGCTCCCACAAAGAGAGGTTATTGGGCATGTAAGTGGCAAAAAAAGCCTCGAAGGAGGCGTAAAACCGATCAAACTTGTAATCGGTATACACTTCTTCGAGGCATTCTTTATTGTTATGATACGTATCCCAGAGGGTATCGTCCAGATCAATGAATAAATTCTTGTACATCAGTCAATCATCCAACTTCAATTACAAGATACTTGCCCAGACTCCAGAATTGTTTTACATCTGTAATCTTAAGAGTAAGATTGCCATCTTCATCTTTGTCTAATTGATAAGAACCTTGCGGATGATTTGATTTCAGCTTAGCTTTTGCTGAGAACAATGGAATTTCAGTTACTTCACGAATGTCTATAGTAATGAAATAGTCTTTGTTAAATCCGCTTTGTAAAACTTTTGACTTGGCAAATACGCCACCGCCACTAAGAATCTTCTGATCTTTAAGTTCCTTTGATGTGCCGAAGCAATAGTATGCTGTGTTCAAGGCTTTATCCTGAGCATGTAGCTTTTCTGATTGTGATGCAGTAGTTGCAGAAAGACTTTCGACATCCTCAGTCAACGATCCAACCATTTCGTCAAGTTCCTGAATACGAACATTCTTGTTAGCTAAATCTTCTTGCAAAGCAACAACCATAGCTGTCTTTTGATCTAATTCGGAAGAAAGACGATCCAGCGTTTTCTTTAGCTCGGCAGATTTGAATCCGCTTGATTTCAACTGAGCCTGCAACTTGGCAATCTGTTCTTTGTTCTTCTTCAATGTTTCTGTAACCAGTTGCATATTGCTGCGGATCTGTTCCTTGCTGTTCTGATTAAGTTCAGCTCCACCTTGTTGCTGCATGGACAAATAGTTTTCTGCATCCCGAATAGATTGGAAATTGGTTTCCACTTCATTCAGTATGGATAGCATTTCATTTAATTCGGTAGAAGATTTTGCGTTTTCTAATTTAAGCGAGTCATTCTCTGCCTGCAATTGTTTGTAATCCGCAGAATTTTGTCCGCAAGAGGCAAACATAACTGCGCAAATAAGTAAAACTAGTCCTTTTTTCATGTTTCGATTGAATCTTTTTAATTAAACTTCGTTGTTTTTCTCTTTTTCTTTTTTGTCATTTAAGCCTGCTAAAACTATAACAATCTCTCCTTTAGGATCGTTCATTGAAAAATGAGATATAACTTCTGCGAGAGTTCCGCGAACAGTTTCTTCATGTAATTTGGATATTTCTCTGGAAACAGATACCCTCCGGTCGCTTCCCATGTTTTCACTTAACTGAGTAAGTGTTTTAACCAACCTGTAAGGCGATTCGTAAAAAATAACCGTACGAGTTTCGGTGGAAAGCTCTTTCAGCCTTGTTTGTCTGCCCTTTTTAGGAGGAAGGAATCCCTCAAAACAAAATTTATCGCTTGGCAGGCCCGAGTTTACAAGAGCAGGGACGAAGGCAGTGGCTCCGGGCAGACATTCTACATCTACACCCAGTTGAACACATTCGCGTACCAGCATAAAACCAGGATCGGAAATCGATGGAGTGCCGGCATCAGAAACGAGAGCGATGTTCTCGCCTCCACGGATACGCTCAGCAAGCTGGCTAACCGTTTTATGTTCGTTAAATTTATGATGGCTCATCATTTTGTTCTGTATTTCAAAATGCTTTAGAAGAAAACCGGTAGTACGGGTATCTTCAGCTAATATAAGATCCGCTTCCTTTAATACCCGTATCGCACGGAAAGTTATGTCTTCCAGATTGCCAACCGGGGTGGGAACAACAGTTAATTTTGCCATCAGTTATAGTATTGTTATTAAGAGAAGCGCTTTTCAAGCAGTTTGATAAAATCAGCTACGGCTTCGTCTTCAATATTCCATTTTAATTCTTCGTTCAGGTAATCTATCGAGTCTTCGTAAGATTGCAACCCATTTAAATCTTCTATAGCCTTGTTCATTCTGTTTTCGTCGCCGCCGAATAGTTCTCTGCGAAAACGGAAACGGTCGTTCAGGCTAAATGCTTTTTTGAAATCCGCAAGGAACTTCTTTTGAATAACTTCGTTCAACGAGATAGAGTGAGGAAGCGCTTGGTCAAGCGTGACTTTCACGGCAAGACGGGCTGACTGCTCGGCCTTTTTCTCTTCGGTTTCTCTTATTTCATAAACTACTTCCGGAATTATTTCCTTTTCTTCCTGTACTATTTCTTCTGCTATTTCCGCTGTTTCGGGAAGGATAGCTTCCTCTCTGACCGGAGAAGTAAACGGTACAGTCTGTTCCTTTTCTGTTAGCAATGCTTTATGTTCTTGCATTTGCCGGCTAAATAAGGCTACCTGATCTGATTCGATGGAATGTAAGCCGGATATTATTTTCTGTGCGGTAGCGAATGACTGTGAAAAAAAGGATATAGGGTAAATTTCCGCATCACGCATGCTAGCCACCAGCTTTTCGAGTTCGCGAATGTCTACTAACAGGTAATCTATTTTCTCTTTGTTTCCCATGCCTAAATGCCTTTGTTATTCTGAGCAAAAATAAGTATTTATTACGTATCTAACGACAATAAACGGAAAAAAAGTATTTTCAACTAACAAACTGATCTGGCAGATTCACCAAATATAGCCGATGAGTTGCACGTGTCATGGCTGTGTATAGCCAGCGATAGAAATCTTCGCCCAGCATTTCTTCTGTAATATAACCAATGTCGAGAAATACATTCATCCATTGACCACCCTGGGCTTTATGGCAGGTTATAGCATAAGCGTATTTTACCTGTGTTACATTATAGTGGGGATCTTCTTTCATTTTTTTCATCTTTCCCGCTTTAGTGGGAATGTCCTGATAATCTTCCAGTATAGCATAAAAAAGCTTGTCGTTCAACTCCTTTGGTAGAGCTGGCGCCTCGGTTTGCAATGTGTCAAGCAGAATTTTCATGTCCATTTCCAGATCGTAATCCTGAAAGCGAACTGTTACATCGCAGAAGCGAAAGCCATATAATTCTGTCGTGTTTCTAACACGTAAAACCTGAACAATCTCTCCATTGGCAATAAAATCCATCTCCTTATAATTGCGGGTCCAGAAGTAATTGTTCTTTACAACCATCAGGCGGTCGCCTGTCGACAATTCTTCTTCCCTGTATAATATTTGATTCCGGATCCCATTATTATATATGTTTGCCCTTTTGTTTGAACGGGAAATTATAATTGTTTCGTCAATGCCATCCCTATTGTAAGCGTTAGATATAGCCTCAATCAGTTCGTCGCCGTTTATCTTAAGAATATCCGTGAATCCCTTTAATTGCAATTTAGGAAATATCTCCACCTGGTTGTTACGTAAGCTGTCTCTGAGAAGTGTCGCATTGTGTAAAATGCCCGAATTATTATCTTGTCTCACTACTTCGGTAAGTTGTACAACTTCAATGTTTAAATTATAGGTGCGGAGCACGTCGGGTTGAAGCGCCGGGCTTTCCACTTGCATAACAGGAGGAAGCTGAGCGGTATCTCCCATAAGAATCAGCCGGCAATTTTCGCCCGAATATACATAATGAATAAGGTCGTCGAGCAGTCTGCCCGATCCGAAAATGTGTGAATCTATTCCTTGATTGGCAATCATTGAAGCCTCGTCGACGATGAATAATGTATCTTTGTGCAGGTTGTCAGAAGGCAGAAATCCGGAAGGTTCGTTCGAAAATGTTTTTTGCCTGTAAATCTTTTTATGAATGGTACTTGCTTTTTGTCCGGCATAGTCCGAAAGCACTTTTGCAGCCCTTCCGGTAGGTGCCAGCAGAACACTTTTCTGTTTTAGTTCCACCATCGTTTTTACTAAAGCTCCAACCAGCGAAGTTTTGCCGGTTCCTGCATACCCTTTTAATAATAATAACGAATCGCAATCGGTCGACAAGAGAAAATCGGAAAGCGTATTTAGTACGAAAAGTTGTTCATTTGTTGGTGTATGTGGGAAATTATGTATAATTTGGCGACTTAAATAGCTATTTATCATTTTGATTGCAATATTTTTTGCGATAAAGGTAGTTGATTAAATATTCTTTTTTAAATTTGCCGAACGAAATAAATTTAAAAAAATAATACAAACCATGAAAGTTACATTTAAGATTCTGCTAGTTGCTGCAGTTGTAGTACTTATTTACATGTGCTATAGAAGTATTATGGGTCCAATTGAGTTCGAACAAGAGAAGGATGCTCGTGAAAAGGCTGTTATCGCTCGTTTGATTGACATCAGAACGGCTCAGATAGAGTACAAAAACAAGTACAAAGTGCATGCTCCTAATTTTGATGAATTATCTCGTTTCCTTAAAGAAGAGAAGATTCCTTTCTTGAAAAAAGAAGGTGTGCTAACCGACGAACAATTGGAGAAGGGTATGACAGAAAAAGAAGCTGTAAAGCAAGGTCTTATCAAACGTGATACTTTCTGGGTTGTAGCTAAGGATACTTTATTTAAAGCGGGCTTTAACGTTGATTCATTACGTTTTGTACCGGGAACTTCTGAAACATTCTTTATGGATACAGCTTCTTTGGTATCAGGTTCAGGTTATACCATCAAGGTATTCGAAGCAAATGTTAAGTATGATGTTTATCTGGGAGATCTTGACAAACAAGAAGTTGCTAATATGAAAGATATGGCAAAGAAATCAAATAAATTCGCAGGTTTAAAAGTTGGTGCTCTTGACGAAATCAACAACAACGCTGGTAACTGGGAATAATTGAAATATACTATGGGAATCAGTATTCCTGAAATCTTAAATACTGGTAACTCGGAAAAATATAAGTTGTCCATCCGGCTTTGGTCGGGTGGACTTTCTTTTTCAGGTTACAATCCTTCGGAAAGCGGTTCGTTCTTTTTTGGCGAAGCCGAATATGACCGAAGTAAGACTTTTTTGTCTTGGTTGAAGGATGTCTTCTTTGAAAATGAATTTCTGGGATACACCTATGCCAGTGTCAGGGTTTTGTATGTGTCGGCCCAATATACTCTTGTTCCCGAGGACGTAATAAAGGGTAAGTGTGAATCGGCTTTTTTATCATTTAATTTTTCTGCTACCACATCAAGAGGATTAAGTAACGCATTACGGGGGAATAAGTTGTCTGTAATTTTTGATGTTCCGGAAGATATATACGAGTTTTGCGCCCGTTCTTTACTGAATCCATTATTTGTGCATCATCTTTCGCCTCTGCTTACTATGTGGCAGAAACGAAGTGGACTGAGTATTCCGAAACAAATGTATGTTTATCTTCATCGCACGATGATGGATGTGGTTTGTTATGACCAGGGGACGCTCCTTTTTTCTAATACGTTTACATTCCAGGATTCAACAGATATAATCTATTTTATTTTGTATGCCTGGCGACAAACGGGGTTGGATCAAAAGACGGATGAACTGCTTTTCTATGCTCCTGCAGATTTGCAAAATGAAATTTTGCGTTTATTATCTCCCTTTATTTATAAACTTGAATCAATTGGTTTGCCTTCCGAGATTTATTTGATGGGTCCCGGCACAGAACAAGCACCTTTGGATTTATTATATTTATCATTATGCGAATTGTAAGTGGAATATACCGCAGAAGGCGGTTTGATGTGCCTAAATCTTTTAGCGCACGTCCGACAACCGATTTTGCTAAAGAAAATTTATTTAATGTTATAGCAAATCTTATCGATTTGGATGATACAGATGCATTGGATCTCTTTGCGGGGACAGGAAGCATCTCTTTCGAGCTTGCTTCGAGGGGCTGTAAAAGGGTAACATCCATTGAAAAGAATAATGCTCATGCTTCATTTATCGCTAAGGTAATTACAGAACTTGATACTGATGCCATTGATTTGGTAAGAGGTGATGTTTTCAGATTTTTACAGACAGCTAAAGCCGATTCATACGATTTTATATTTGCAGATCCTCCTTATGCATTAAAGGAACTGGAAGATATTCCTCGTCTTGTGCTTGAAAAAGAGTTGCTGCGCGAGGGAGGCGTTTTTGTTATGGAACATCCAAAAACAAATGATTTTTCGGCGTTACCCTACTTTTACCAGCACCGTGAATATGGTTCTGTAAACTTTAGTATCTTTCTCAAAGAAGAGGAGAAAAAAGACGCATAAAGGATTCAGGGATTCGTTGTTTAAGGGAACGTTTAAGCCACTTGGAAGGAATTACCTGTTCGCAATGGTGCATGTCATGCAAAAACACTTTTTTCATCTTCTGGGAAAAGCTTATGTCGTAAACGAATGCGCTGATTTCAAAATTATGCTCAAAACTTCGGAAATCCATGTTGGCAGAACCTATGCTCGTAATTGCATCGTCTATTACAGTTAGTTTGGAATGCAGAAATCCCGGTTCATAGAAAAATACTTTTACTCCGGCTTTTAACATGTCGTCAATAAAGGAATGTGTCGCCATGTTCGCTGTACGTGCATCCGATCGTTTAGGTAACATCAGTCTTACATCGACTCCTCCCAGAGCTGCAGTCTGCAACGCCTGGTTTATCCCTTCTGTGGGAAGGAAATAGGGTGTTTGAATGTAGATGTAATTTTTAGCATTGGCTATGGAAAAGATAGCAGCTTGCAATAATGTTCGCCATTGACCAACCGGACCGCTTGTTGCGATCTGTATACAACTTTCTCCGTACGCTGGAGTTATTGGATAGTAGTCTCGCGAGGTTATAAGGTTTTTGCTTACCACGTACCAGTCTATCAGAAAAGAAGATTGCAGCCCCTGTGCTCCTTTCCCTGTTATTTTAAAGTGCAAATCCCTCCAGTTTCCCCAGACCAATCCCTTAACATACCGGTCAGCAATATTCATACCTCCCACAAAGCCAACCTTACCGTCTATAACTACAATCTTTCTGTGATTTCGGTAGTTTACCTTGCTCGAAAATATAGGAAATACAACTTTAAGAAATGCATAAACCTCGACGCCGGATTCTTTCATTTCATCAAAGAACTTTTTCTTAACATTCCAGCAGCCTACATCGTCGTATAAAACCCTTACAATAACGCCCTCCTTTGCTTTTGC
>JAGPJL010000033.1 GCA_018054455.1 Parabacteroides sp. | reverse complement strand
AAAGGTTTGGAAAATTACTTTCCAAACCTTTTACCTAATTAGTTGTTCTACTAGGAGTCGAACCTAGAATTTCAGGCCCAGAATCTGACGTGTTACCATTACACCATAGAACAATCTGTTGTTTATGTTAACTCTCTTTCGTTAACGGGTGCAAATTTACAGCTTTTTTTTATTGCTCCAAATTTTTTCAGCCATTTATTTTAAATTTGAACAAAATCACACTCTCCTTGTTTTGATTTACACATCATATACGTATATAAATGAGTATTATTCGTGCGGATACTAAATTTATGAAGTATATTTGCAGATTCGTAAATACACATAAGAAAGAATAAATGGATCAAACAGAATTATTAGTAAAGAAGATCGTTGAAGGTCTTCAGGAAAAGAAAGGTAAAGAAATTGCTATTATAGACTTAACAAAATTGTCTGGAGCCATATGCCAATATATGGTAATATGTGAAGGAAATACGCCAACTCAGGTTGGTGCTCTTTCAGACTCAGTTTGGGATTATGTAAGAAAAGAACTCTCAGACAAGCCTATTTCCATAGATGGAGAAAAACAAGCGCAATGGATAGGAATGGATTATGGCACGGTTCTTGTACATATTTTTATACCGGAATTACGTTCTTACTACAATTTGGAGAACCTTTGGGCCGACTCGAAGGTTATTCGAGTACCGGACTTAGATTAATTACCCGGGAAAATAAACAATATTGACTATCATTTATGGAAAATAATAACAAAGCGTTTAATAAGCCGCCTAAGAACAACAAGTCAAAATTATTCCGTTTCAACCTATACTGGATGTATGGGGTAATTTTCATTATGCTTGCCGCTCTATATATGACAAACGACTCTTCAGCTACTAAAGAGTTAGGGTGGACGGAGTTTCAAAAACTGGCTCAAAAAAACGTATTTGAGCAGATGACAGTATTCAATAAGAAGAACACGTTGGAAGCTACTATAAAGAAAGGACAGCTTGGCGTTGTTTTCAAAGAAGATACTGCCAAGTTAGGAGCTACTCCAAAAATCTTCGTAAAAATACCATCGGCTGACAAGTTTTCTGATTTTTACGACAAGGCCGTCGAGAAAAACAATATTGATACTCTGGTGAACTTTGAAGAAGGCGATGACACCTTTTGGAATTTCTTTATTTCTTTTGGACCAATTATTCTCCTCGTTCTTGTATGGATATTCTTGATGAGAAGAATGTCCGGTAATGCAGGCGGCGGTGGCGCCGGAGGTGTTTTCAGCGTTGGAAAAGCAAAAGCCCAGTTATTTGATAAAGATAACGACAAGAAAGTTACATTTAAAGATGTGGCCGGTTTATCAGAAGCAAAACAAGAGATAGAAGAAATCGTAGCATTTCTTAGAAGTCCGGAAAAATATACTGAACTGGGAGGCAAAATTCCTAAAGGTGCTCTTTTGGTTGGCCCTCCGGGAACAGGAAAGACTCTTTTGGCTAAAGCTGTAGCCGGAGAAGCAAATGTTCCCTTCTTTTCTTTGTCTGGTTCAGACTTTGTTGAGATGTTTGTGGGTGTTGGTGCTTCCAGAGTACGGGATTTATTCCGTCAGGCTAAAGAAAAAGCTCCATGTATTGTTTTCATAGATGAAATTGATGCGGTTGGACGTGCTCGCGGTAAGAATGCGAATATGAACAGTAATGATGAACGCGAAAATACGCTTAACCAACTTCTTACAGAAATGGATGGTTTCGGTTCAAACAGTGGAGTAATTATTCTTGCTGCCACAAACCGCGCTGACATTTTAGACAAGGCTTTGCTTCGTGCCGGTCGTTTTGACCGTCAGATTCACGTGGAATTACCTGATTTAAATGAACGAAAAGAAATATTTGGTGTGCATCTTCGCCCTATTAAGATCGACGAAAGTGTTGATGCTGAGTTTCTTGCCAGACAAACTCCGGGATTCTCGGGAGCCGACATTGCCAATGTTTGTAATGAAGCTGCCTTAATTGCAGCCCGTGGCTTAAAGAAATTTGTTCAAAAAGAAGATTTCATGAATGCGGTAGACCGAATCGTTGGTGGTTTGGAAAAACGTTCTAAAATAACAACTGCCGAAGAAAGACGAAGCATCGCCAATCACGAAGCTGGTCACGCAACCTTAAGCTGGTTACTTGAGCATGCCAATCCATTGGTTAAAGTTACGATTGTTCCCCGCGGAAAAGCATTAGGAGCAGCGTGGTATTTACCAGAGGAACGGCAGATTACGACTAAAGAGCAGTTGCTTGATGAAATGTGTGCCACATTAGGTGGTCGTGCCGCCGAAGAATTATTCCTTGGAAAAATATCTACCGGAGCATCCAACGACCTTGAGCGCGTTACTAAGCAAGCTTATGCCATGGTCGTTTATTTTGGTATGAGTGAGAAACTTCCTAATTTAAATTACTACGATTCTACAGGACAGGAATGGGGATTCACGAAACCTTATAGTGAGGAGACGGCTAAGCTCATCGACAGTGAAGTTCAGGCAATAATAAATAATGAATACTTACGGGCAAAACAAATCCTGTTGGATAATGCACCGAAGCATCACCAATTAGCAAGTGTTCTCCTCGAGAGAGAAGTTATTTATACTGAAGATGTAGAACATATATTTGGCAAACGTCCCTGGATTTCACGCTCGCAAGAAATTCTGGATATCCAGGAGAAGGCTGCAGAAATTGCATCTTCTGCTTCTCAGGAAGAAGCCGAAGCTAAACTGTCTGAATCGGGAGAAGAAAACAAGGAAACAATAGCAGATTAATTCTGGTTTAAAATAAACTATTACAGAATCGGAGGCAGGAAAGTAACATAAAGTTGGTTACTATCCTGCCTCTTTTGTGTTATTACCAATTTATTATCTATATTTGCAGGCTGAAACAACTAACATAAGTCTATCTTGAAAAATCTAATTATACGAGGGCTAACAGGTGCTGTATTTGTAGCCATATTAGTAGGAGGTGTATATTATAATCCATATACATTTCTAGTACTTTTTAGTATACTTACCGGACTCTTGATCTGGGAATTTTATAGTCTGCTGAAAGAATATTTTCCTTCAAAAACAAAACGGATAATAAGTACTGCAGGCGGAATCTATCTGTTCGCTTCAGCTTTTGCCTATTCGAACGGTCTCTTTGGCAGTTCAATATTCTTGCCCTATATGGCTTTCCTTCTTTATTCTTTTATATCTGAACTATACAACAAGCACCAAAATCCACTAATCAATCTGGCTTTTACCTTGTTAGCTCAGCTTTATTGCGCCGGCTCATTTGCTCTTGCGAATTATATTGTTTTGGTAAAATCCGCGGATGGAGAGATATCCTTCACTCCTCTTTTTTTACTTGCCTTATTTGTATTTGTATGGATTAATGACACCGGAGCGTATCTTATAGGATCACAATTTGGAAAACACAGGTTGTTCGAGCGAATTTCTCCCAAAAAATCATGGGAAGGTTTCTGGGGTGGTATGTTCTTCGCACTTGCCAGCTCGCTGATATTTTCCCGTATGGTTCCCGAAATCAGCTGGTATAACTGGCTGGGATTTGCGACAACTGTTGTATGCTTCGGAACTTGGGGCGATTTGGTTGAATCATTGATAAAAAGAACAGTCGGAGTTAAGGATTCCGGAAAGATGTTACCCGGGCACGGCGGTATGCTTGATCGCTTTGACAGTATTCTTTTAGCAATTCCTGCCGCCTATATCTATATTGAATTGTTTATTCGAAATTAAAAGTAAGCACGATCATTCGGGTAGTTGCTTTAGATAAAGACTGTGAATACTTCAAGATAGATTCATCCTGGAGATCTGTTCTGTCTTTTTCCAACAAATCAACTAATCCGAAACAAAACTTAATTTCCGGACATAACTTAAAATAAGGCAAATAGAAATCGCACCCCAAACCGAATTCCAGCCCCACGTCTGTTCCCTTAAGTAAAAGAGGATTACCTTTTTTTCTTCCTAAATCGAAGCTTCCATAAATTCCTCCCAAGATATAAGGCCTGTAGTTATTCATACGGAAAGCGCTGTATTTAATATCAAGCGGAAATGTAAGATAATTCGACCTTAACGAAGTTGTGAATTCCGAATCATCCGCAGGCACATTTCCTTCAAAAGATTTAAACACAAACTTCTTGTCACCAAAATGCAACGTTGGAGAGAACCTTAGATTAAAAAACTGATTAAGATACATATCGCCAATAACACCCACAGTAAACCCCGGAGAGTAAGACGGTATTTCAGCATACCACGTCCTTCCGTCAGTCCCTGCCACTCCATTATTTGTTACTATCATATCCTGGGAATGAAGTCCGACATGAAAACCCAAATGAAATAACTTTTGGTCAGCATAAGGCTGATTCTTCACAACTTCCTTTTGGGCCAATAGAGAGCCTGCAGAGAGAAAGCTGGCAAATACTATCAATATAGAATATCTCAATTTATTGTATAATTTTAGATAATAACGCAAGCTTACCTTATTTATTGCGCTGTATTGTGCTATTAGAAATACGCCAGGCAATGAACGCATGAGTCATGATTCAAAAAAAAAGAACATTCTTCGTAAATAATAGGGAAACAAATTTTTTTAATACAAAGAAAGCCCTATTTTTGCATCAACTAATAGTTACAAATTTTAAACGTTTAAGAAAATGGCTTATTTAATTAGTGAAGATTGCATTGCATGCGGTACTTGTATTGACGAGTGTCCGGTAGGAGCAATTTCTGAAGGCGACATCTATAAGATTGATCCTGAAATGTGTACAGACTGCGGTACTTGCGCTGATGTATGTCCTACAGAAGCTATCCATCCGGTAGCATAATTACAAGTAAAAAATGAATAGGCATCCAATAAAAATGCCTATATAAATAACGGGCTGTTTAATCTGCAATCAGATAAACAGCCCGTTGTATTTTGTATTTAAATTCGTTAAAAATCAATTGAAAGTTTTATATCCCCATCGGTTGATTCTTCCAAATCATCCTTTTTCTCCTGACTTGTTGTTGCTTCACCATTATGTGTCTGAATATATCCAATTACATCGGACAAGCCTTCTATAAATTTTTCAAAATCCTCCTTATATAAAAAGATTTTATGTTTTTCAAAAGTTGCCTGATTTCCATCTTTAGACTGAACCTTTTTGCTTTCCGTTATAGCCAGGAATAAATCATCTTTTAGGTTCTTCTTCACATCGAGGTAATAAATTCTCTTGCCGGCTTTGATTGCTCTTGAGTATATGATCTCTTTATCACTCGTCTCAACATTAATTTTCTTCTCTGAATCTTCCATAACAGCAAACTTTGTTTAAATAATCACCCTCAACTCTTAATATGTTCCAAATATGGATATTTTTTTTTAAATATCAACTATATTAACGAAAAAAAACATAACGTATTGTTTCATAAAGTAAAAGAATTTGCAGTAATAATAAAAAAAGTATAAAGGGAATACGAAAACAAAAAAGAATACCTACCTTTGCAATCAAATTTAAACAAGTAGTTCCTTCAAACGATGATCAACAGAATTTTAATTCGCATTAAAGTTTTACAGATAGTATATGCGTACTATCAAAACGGAAACAAAGACCTCAAAACTGCAGAAAACGAATTGCTTTTCAGTCTTCAAAAGTCATACGACTTATATCATTATTTTCTTCTTCTGATTGTTGAAACGACAAATCTTCAAAAAAGACTTCTGGACAACCGTAAAAACAAGTATGTTCCAACCCAGGAAGAGTTGAATCCGAACATGCGTTTTGCAGAAAACCGTCTGGCAATGCAAATTGAAGGAAATGAATCGCTGGCAACATACGTTAAGGAACAAGGTATTTCCTGGAATAATGATGAAGATTTCATTAAGTCTGTACTGGATTTAATTTTGACTTCCGAGCTTTATAGTGAATATCTTGCAAACGAAAACGATTCATACGAAACAGATAAAGAGTTCTGGCGCAATACTTTCAAGAAGCTAATTTGCGGAAACGAAGAAATTGAGTCCTATCTTGAAGATAAAAGCATCTATTGGAACGACGACATTGAGATCATCCAAACATTTACACTGAAAACAATCAAGAAGTTCAGCGAAGCAGCAGGTAGCAAACAAAGCCTGTTACCCATGTTCAAGGATCTGGAAGATCAGGAATTTGCAATAAAACTATTCCGTCAGTCTTTGTTAAAAGGAAGCGAATATCGTGAACGCATTCAAAAGCACATGAAAAACTGGGAGAGCGAACGCATAGCCAATATGGATCAGATTATCATGCAGGTTGCTCTTGCCGAAATTTTAAACTTCCCTTCTATTCCAATTAATGTAACTCTAAACGAATACATTGACACGGCAAAACATTATAGTACGCCCAAAAGTGGTATATTTATTAATGGAATCCTGGATTCTGTAGTTACTGAGTTAAAAAATGAAAAGTTATTGATCAAAGATTGATAATAATCGTTACATTTGCAATAATTACATATGTAAACCAGTATAACGTTTAAAATTAAAAGTATGAGCTTACTTAGTATTTTCCTTCAGGCAGCAGGAGGACAGTCTCAATGGACTGGCATTTTAATGATGGTTGTGGTAGTAGCCATTTTCTACTTCTTTATGATTCGTCCGCAGCAGAAGAAACAAAAAGAGATTCAAAAATCTCGTGAAGCGCTTAAAGTTGGAGACAAAGTGATTACTGCCGGAGGTATCTACGGTAAAATCAAGGAAATCAGCGATCATTATATGTCTATCGAAATAGCAGAAGGCGTTCGTATCCGTGTTGACAAAACTTCAATCTTTGCATCTGCAGAAGACGCGCAACAAAAGTAAATAAAATTACATGTCACGACTTGAAGTCATTATTTCAACATTCAAGTCTGCACCAAAAAAGATTAAGACTCTGTTACGTCAGCAAAGATGGAAGGAAGTCTTAATCTTTTTCTTTTTTGTACTTCTTTCTATGGGATTTTGGATGTTACAAAGCCTGCAGCAAGATTACGAAATAGAACTTTCTATACCGGTCAGATATAAGAATGTTCCAACCAATATCGCATTCTCCGACACGCTACCTAATAGCATTAAGGTAAAAGTCAGAGACAAGGGAAGCGTGTTGCTTAACTATTCTTTGGGCAGGACATTTTTACCGATTGAACCTTCACTTAATTCTCTTTCAAACAAAAAAGGTACATTTGTAATAAGTAAAAAAGTTATAGAAAGCGACATTCTAAAACAACTTATAGCCACCACCACTCTGATTAGCTTTGAACCACAGATGGTGAAAATACCCTATACTCCGTTAAAAAGCAGGAATGTTCCTGTTGAATTTAATGGATCTCTTCGAACTAAACCCGGTTACGCACTAGCAGGCGATATAACCATAAGTCCATCCGTCGTAAAAGTATATTCCGGCGAAAATTTATTAGATAGCATCACAACAATCAAAACGGCTTTTACAAAGATAGACGGAGCTAAAAAAACATTTACTCGTACTTTTAACATACTTCCGATTAAAGGTGTACGTTTTGAACCGGAGCTAGTTACTATCACATTTCCTATTGAAGAATATACCGAGAAAACGCTCAACATTCCTGTAAAATGCAGTAATCTGCCCAAAGAATATACATTGCGTACTTTTCCGTCATCAGTTCAGGTTACCTGTAATGTACCACTTTCCCGATTTAAGCAGCTTAACGCAGACGAATTCGCTGTTGAAGTTTTATATGCCGATCTCGAGCAAAATGTATCCGGAACAGTATCCATAAAGCTAACAAAGAAACCCGACTGGATTCTTTCTCCGACAATCCATCCCGACAAAATAGAATTTATACTCGAACAAAACAACTAGTAATGATAACGATAGGTATTACCGGTGGAATTGGAAGTGGTAAATCTATAGTATCCACATTAATGGAACTATCTGGAATACCCGTGTATATTGCCGATGAGGAAAGCAAACGTCTTACGCAAAAGTCTCCTGCCATACGAAAAGGACTTACCGATCTTTTTGGAGAAACAATCTACACACCCAACGGTCTTGACAAAAAAAAACTGGCCGGATTCATTTTCAATGATCCTGAAATCCTTCAGAAGGTTAATAATATAATCCATCCGGAAGTCTTCAAAGATTTTATTTCATGGACAGAACTGCAACACAAAAATATATGTGCGTTAGAGTCTGCTATTCTTTTTGAATCAGGCTTCAACAAATTTACAGATATTACACTGCTTGTATATGCCCCTGAAAAGATTCGTATTCAAAGAGCTATGGATCGCGACCAGGCAAGTATGGACGAGGTAAAAACCAGAGTAAATAATCAATTATCGGATGATATAAAAAGAGAAAAGGCCAACTATATTATATATAACGATGGAGTAAGGCCACTTATTCCTCAGGTAAAGGCTTTTATTGAGAAAGTCCAAAATACAGAAGAAAAAGGCAAACAATCCAATAACAGCTAAGCAAACTGCACTCTTTATTACAGACAAACCATGTTTTATGTATTTTTCCAATTTCAATTATCAATATTTCGGTATACTTGTGCTACATTTGCAACTTAAAGTTTAACACTATAGAAAAGAAAATTATGTTGAAGACTATCTTGTCTATTTCCGGTAAACCCGGATTATTTAAACTGGTTTCACAAGGAAAAAACATGTTGATCGTTGAATCACTGATCGACAAGAAAAGAGTACCTGCTTATGCCAAAGATAAAGTAATTTCTTTAGGAGATATTGCTATATATACGGATGAGACAGAAGTTCCTTTGCATGAAGTGTTGACTTCTGTAAAAAATAAAGAAAACGGAAACCAGGCATCAATTGATTCGGCAGCTAAGCCAGAAGTGCTACGCGCGTATATGGCAGAAGTGCTTCCTAATTTTGACCGCGAACGCGTTTATCCCAGTGATATAAAGAAACTGATTTCATGGTATAACATGCTTATCGCAGCAGGAATCACGGACTTTACTCCACAAGATAAAACGGAGGAAGCTGAAACAGAAACAGAAAATTAAAAAAAGAATAAAGGCGTAAGGTGAACCCTACGCCTTTATTCTTTTTAGAAAATCGGATGATCAACCTTAGCATCCAGCAAAGCCAGATCAACAACCTGCCTTATATCTTCAACATAGTTGAATTCCAACCCTTTCAGGTAATCCTCCTTTATTTCATCTATATCTTTTTTATTTTCACTGCAAAGAATCAGAGTTTTAATGCCTGCACGTTTGGCAGCAAGAATTTTCTCTTTTATTCCTCCTACCGGAAGAACCTTTCCACGCAATGTAATCTCGCCAGTCATAGCCATATTTGGTCTAACCTTACGTTGAGTAAAAGCAGAGACTAACGAAGTTACCATTGTCACCCCTGCACTGGGACCATCTTTTGGTATTGCTCCTTCAGGAACATGAACATGCACATTCCAATTTTCGAAAAGATCCTCGTTTATACCAAACTGCGCCGCATGTGCATGAATATATTCAAGTGCCAAAACGGCAGACTCTTTCATAACATCACCCAGATTACCGGTAAGAGTCAACTTTGAACCTTTACCCTTACTCAGACTTGATTCAACGAAAAGAATCTCTCCTCCTACAGAAGTCCAGGCAAGCCCGGTTACTACTCCCGCGTATTCATTTCCCTGATATTTATCACTATTGTAGGTAACAGCTCCCAGATACTCATGTAAATCTTCAGGCATAACAGATTCTGGAACAGTATCATTTGTGGCAATTTTACGGGCAATCTTACGAAGTACCTTTGCAATCATCTTATCAAGTTCACGTACGCCACTCTCACGGGTATAAGATTCAACAATAACCTGCAGCGTTTTCTTTGGGAACTTAACAGACTTTTTAGGAATACCATGCGCTTCCAATTGTTTGGGGACAAGATGCTTTGCGGCAATCTCAACTTTCTCCTCGATGATATATCCGCTCACTTCAATCAGCTCCATACGATCCAGCAAAGGCTGCGATATTGAGTTTATGTTGTTTGCAGTCGCAATAAACATAACCTTGCTCAAGTCAAAATCAACGTCAAGATAATTATCGTGAAAAGCATTATTTTGCTCGGGGTCCAGCACTTCAAGTAACGCAGATGCGGGATCACCTTTAAAATCGGAAGTGATTTTATCTATTTCATCCAGAATAAAAACAGGATTAGAAGTTCCGGCCTTCTGAATATTTTGAATAATCCGACCAGACATCGCGCCAATATAGGTACGACGATGACCTCTGATTTCCGCTTCATCATGTAAACCTCCAAGCGAAATACGTACATATTTACGGTGCAATGCCTCTGCAACGGACTTTCCTAAAGAAGTCTTTCCAACTCCCGGAGGTCCATACAAGCAAATAATCGGCGATTTCATATCACCTTTAAGCTTCAGTACCGCTAAATGCTCAATGATTCGTTCCTTTACTTTTTCCAAGCCATAATGATCTCTGTCAAGCACTTTTTCTGCATGCTTCAGATTAAAATTATCTTTACTGTACTCGTTCCATGGCAGATTAACGATGGCTTGAACGTACTGTGTCTGAATAGAAAAATCAGGACTCTGAGGATGAAGCCTTTCAAGCTTACGAAGTTCCTTTTCAAAAACTTCGGCAACTTCGGCAGGCCATTTTTTCTTGGAAGCCTTAGCCCTTAGGTCTTTTATTTCCTGCTCATTGATGTTTCCGCCTAATTCCTCCTGAATTGTCTTAATCTGTTGCTGTAAAAAATATTCGCGTTGCTGCTGGTTAATATCTTCATGCGTTTTCAATTGAATTGAATTTTTCAATTCTAACAACTGATATTCCCTGTTTAGAATAAACAACAAGCGGTAAGCTCTGTCCTTCATATCTCCAATAAGCAACAACTCCATCTTTTCTGCAGCACCACTTGGAATGTTACTACAAGAAAAATTTACGAGATAGATAACGTTTTTATTGTTCTTTATTGAAAAAACAACATCGCGGCTAGGTTCTGCATTGGATTTCAGCATCTTTATTGTCAGATCCTTGATTGTTGAAATCAAGGCCTCAAACTCACGATCTTTCTTATCAGGAACTATATCGTCAAGGAGTTCAACTTTTCCTTTTAAATAAGGCTCTGTATTTGTAATCTCCTTTAATTCAAATCGTTTTTTTCCCTGTAAAATTGCCGTAGTTGTACCATCAGGCATATCAAGAATACGGACAATTTCGGCCACTACCCCAACAGGATACAAATCATCCATCCCCGGATCATCAGTATCTTTGTCTTTCTGGCAAACCACCCCGATTAATATTTTTTTACCCTGAACTTCTTTCACTAAACGAAGTGATTTCTGCCGACCAATCATGACAGGCATAGCTACTCCTGGAAAAAGAACCATATTACGAAGAGGTAAAATGGGAAGCTCGTTACCTACACTCTCAATACCTTCCATAAAATCTTCATCCACGTCGCATTCAGTTAGAATTGGAACTACCAATCCCATATCATCTTCCAGATCGTCGTACAAATCTTCGGTTAATCTTACCATTCTATTTTTTATCATACTTATTACATTGTTTTCATATACAAACAATAAACGTGCCAAAGATAATAAATTAAGCCCAAAAATGTATACATTTGCGCCACCTTTAATTAAAGTATGGCAACTCCCTTTTTTAAATTTAAGAATTTTACAGTCTGGCATGATAAATGTGCCATGAAAGTTGGCACCGACGGTGTTTTGTTAGGTTCGTGGGCAACTGTTTCGGATTGTCGCAGAATCCTGGACGTTGGTACCGGAACCGGATTAATTGCCTTAATGCTTGCGCAACGGTCCAATGCAATTATTGAAGCAATCGATATTGATGAGGCAGCCTGCAATCAGGCTAAGGAAAACATTGAAGCCTCTTCTTTTAAGGATCAGATCAAGGTAAGCTGCACTTCAATTCAAAATTATGCAGTGGCAACGGACCAACGGTACGATCTGATTGTATCCAATCCACCCTATTTTTTAAATTCATTAAAAGGGCCCGACAATCAGCGAAACAAAGCCCGCCACAACGATACACTTCCTTTAATTCAGTTACTTAATGGAAGCAGGCAACTTCTTACACCAAATGGAAAGGTCTCACTGATTCTTCCGGCATCACAGCAAGACGAGTTAAACGAACTGCTCCCCTCCACCCTGCTTTTCACAACACGCGAGACACTTATTTTACCAACGCCTCAATCAGCTCCCAAACGAATATTGGTCGAACTTTCTGCAAATCAAGCAGAAACATGCGAGAAAACGCAGCTTATCATCGAAGAAGGCCGACATCAGTATACCAATGACTACAAGGATCTAACCAGAGACTACTATTTAAAAATGTAAGGAAGTTGTTTATCAAAAAAACGGGTTACTTCTCCGAAAAGATTATGAACTTCTCTTGAAAAAGAGATAACTTCCGGCGTAAACACTTTTAATGCGGCGGGAATAATATTTATATTTATAGTTGCATCCGCCATAACCGGCTCTCCGTCAAGATGCATAACTCCCTCCTGCTGGCGTATAATTGTTACCTGCTTTGCTTTCATAGTCATAATCTTACTATTCCGGTCAATCTGTTTCGTAAACAATTGAATGGCAAGCGGAGCAATATCAAGCGGAGTAAATGGCGAAAGAATCGTAAGATCCATCATACCATCCTGTATATTTGCATGAGGAGCAATAAACGCATTATTACCATACTGTGAAGCATTTCCGCAAGCAACAAGAAAAGCCTTTTCTTTGATAGTCTGATTGTCGACCAGCAATTCATAAGGTTGAGGTTTGTAACTAAGGTACTCTTCAATCGTGTTTTTTATATAGGTGAGGGAGCCTCTTCTTTTCTCGTTGGCAAACTTCTGACTTACTGCTGCGTCGAATCCCACACCGCAGGTACAGAAAAAGACCTTTTCGTTTGCTTTGCAGCAATCAATTGTTGTTACGTTTCCTTTTAAAATAACTTCAAGCGCTTTTTTGGAATCCATGGGAATATGCAGTTCACGGGCAAGTCCGTTTCCAGACCCTTTGGGAACGATACCCAAAATAGCAGGCGAATACAACATAGCCCTGGCTATCTCATTCACTGTACCATCGCCACCTACAGCAATAATATAATTAGCGCCCGAGTCGATCGCCTGCTGAGTAAGCAGACTAGCATGACCGGCATACTCAGTAAAAGATATTGTCAATGAGCTATTATTCCTGGAACAAATTTCTTCGATCATCTTTGGGATAGCCCGCTTGGAACCTACACCTGAAATCGGATTAATTATCGCATGCACAGATACCTTTTGATCATTCATTATATCTTTTTTTTTACAATTCGATTGCAAATTTAATATTTTTATAAAACTTTTAAAGGGTTACGGGTACCATAACATATTTTTTTACTACTTTTGCGCTGGATTTGCAGAAGCGCTCGCGATAAGAACGTAGCAAATCTATGTTCTTTAAGAAACATATAAGCGATTAAACTCATTCTCTTTTTACAATATGAAACTTTTACAAGAGAAACTAGCAAAGTACGATATTCCGCAAAAAGCCATGGCTGCAGGAATTTACCCTTATTTCAGAACGATTGAAAGTGATCAAGACACTGAAGTAATTATTAGTGGGAAAAAAGTCCTGATGTTTGGTTCAAACGCGTACTTAGGATTAACTAATCATCCAAAAGTGAAGGAAGCTGCCATAGAAGCTATTAAAAAATATGGAACAGGCTGTGCCGGATCAAGATTCCTTAACGGAACTTTGGATTTACACGTTCAGCTTGAAAAAAGACTGGCTGAGTTTGTGGGTAAAGAAGAAGCTATAATCTACTCAACAGGATTCCAGGTTAATCTTGGTGTTGTATCATGTCTTACCGGACGTGAAGATTATATTCTTTGGGATGAATTAGACCATGCTTCAATTATTGAAGGACATCGTTTGTCATTCTCAACAAAATTAAAGTACAAGCACAACGATATGGATTCGTTGGAAAAACAACTTCAGAAATGCGAACCCGACAAAATCAAGTTAATTGTAACTGACGGCGTATTCAGCATGGAAGGTGATGTTGCTAAATTACCTGAAATCGTAGCATTGGCAAAAAAATACAATGCAAGCGTGATGGTAGACGAAGCACACGGTATCGGTGTTCTTGGCAAACAAGGTCGCGGTACTTGCAATCACTTTGGTGTTACCGAGGATGTTGACCTGATCATGGGTACTTTCAGTAAATCATTTGCATCTATTGGCGGGTTTATCGCTTCAGATAAAGAAACAATCAACTACCTTCGTCATAATTCCCGCTCTTATATTTTTAGTGCCAGCAACACACCTTCAGCCACGGCTGCCGCAGGAGCTGCATTAGATATAATGCTTAACGAGCCGGAACGCATCGAACACCTTTGGAAGCTTACAAATTATGCTTTGGAAGGATTCCGTGCCATGGGTTGCGAAATTGGCCACACATCAACACCAATTATTCCGCTTTATATCCGTGACAATGATAAAACATTCATGGTTGTACGCGATCTGTTTGATGCAGGTATATTTGTGAATCCGGTAGTTTCTCCGGCAGTAGCACCACAAGATACGCTTATCCGCTTCTCTTTGATGGCTACACACACACAGGAACAGCTGAACTATGCAATGGAAGCTATAGAAAAAATATTCAAGAAATACGGAATCATCTAATTCGATTCCTTCTTATCAAAAAGGCTCTGAAAACCGGTTTTAACCGTTTCAGAGCCTTTCTTTTTTAAAACACTCCCGTTTTTTTTAAGCCTTTTACAAAAGTGTAAGAATAAATAGCTATTTTTGCATAACTACATATATTATATACTATAAAAATGGATTTTAAACTAAATAAAGGAGGTTGCTGCATGAACTCAAAAGGGTGCAGCAAAATACAAGATAATAAGCTAAATACATACGACTGGTTATGCGACGTTCCCGATGCGGAGAACGCAACAGACTATGTGGAAGTTCAGTTCAAAAATACCCGAAAAGGCTATTTTCTTAACAATACAAAAATTCCGTTGGAAAAGGGAGACCTTATAGCTGTGGAATCTAGTCCCGGGCACGACATCGGCACCGTTACCCTTACAGGTAAGCTTGTTCTATTACAAATGAAAAAGAACAATGTTCGTACCGAAGGAGTAGAGGTAAAACGGGTATATCGTAAAGCAAAACCCAATGATGTAGAAAAGTTCGAAGAGGCAAAAGCCAAAGAACATACAACCATGATTCGCGCACGTCAGATTGCAGTGGATCTGGGACTAAATATGAAGATCGGCGATGTGGAATATCAGGGAGACGGCAACAAGGCCATCTTTTACTATATAGCAGACGAACGGGTGGATTTCCGCCAACTTATCAAGGTGCTGGCAGATGCCTTTAGAGTACGCATTGAAATGAAGCAAATTGGTGCCCGTCAGGAAGCCGGTCGTATTGGAGGAATTGGTCCTTGCGGACGCGAACTTTGTTGCTCCAGCTGGATGACAAACTTTGTCTCTGTCGCAACAGGAGCTGCAAGGTATCAGGATATTTCCATGAATCCTCAGAAACTGGCCGGACAATGCGCCAAGCTTAAATGTTGTATCAACTATGAAGTGGATGCATACGTTGAAGCCCAGAAAAGACTCCCTTCGAGGGAAATGGTTCTGGAAACTAAGGATAGCAATTACTACCACTTCAAGACTGATATATTCAAGAGAGAGATCACCTACTCGACCGACAGATCTTTTGCAGCCAACCTTGTGACTATTCCTGCCGACAGAGCATTTGAAGTAATCGGGTTGAACAAGAAGGGAAGTAAACCAATCAGTCTCGAAGGTGATACCAAGCCTCAGCCTCCCAAAAGAGACGCACAGGATATTCTTGGTCAGGAGAGCGTTACGCGTTTCGATAATACGGTAAAAAAGAAGAAAAAGAAACAACGTCCGAACGAACCCGGAGGAAGAGAAGAATCAGCAGTTTCTGCCAGCGTTGATGCACCAATATTGATTAAAAGAGTAACTCCTGCAAGTGGCGAAGTACAGGGACCGATTAAAAAAGTAATCACAACTCCCGACACCGCACAACAAAAAGGGAATAATCCTCCGCGTGAACAAGTGCAGAGAAACAGAGACAAACGAAATCCAAGGGATAACCGGGAAAATTCCAACCGTCCAAGCAATGAGAATGCAAACAAGGAAAACGTTTCCCCGGAAAACAAGGAAAACAGCAACAAGGATAATGCCATTCCACGCGAAGGGAATAAATCCAGAAACAGAAATAAATCCAGACAACGGTCCAAAGGGATGAACGATAAGCCAAGAAACAATGACAATAATCAGAGTGAAAACAAACCCAAACCGAACCCTGAAGTTTAGAACAGTTGTTGTATGCCTGCTTAGCTCTTTATTCTTTTCCTGCACAAAAGAAGCTTTGTACGACCAGTACCAGCCCATCGAAAATGCATTATGGGAAAAGAATAAAGAGTATTATTTCTCTTTTCAGGTAACCGATATAAGCATGCCTTACGATGTAACGCTCGAAATAAGGAACAACAACCTGTATCCTTTTCAGAACCTATGGGTATTCTGCAGCGAAGAACAACCCATTGGTCCGCTAAAAAGAGATACAATAGAATGCATGCTTGCAGACGATTACGGAAAATGGCACGGGAAAGGCATATCCCTTTTCCAATCAAGTTTCCCCGTAAGGAAAAAGTTTACCTTCCCCCATACAGGTCAGTATACGTTTAGTGTAAGACAGGGAATGCGAAACGACTCACTTCCGGGAATTCAGGAAATCGGAATACGGGTAGTACAGTCCAGATAAAACTACAACCGTTCATTACGGGCGGCATCCATACGCAGAAAGATAAACAACAAAATGGTAAATCCCCACAGCGAGGATCCTCCATAGCTAAAGAATGGTAACGGTATTCCAATAACCGGAGTAAGTCCTGTTACCATTCCTATATTAATCGCCACATGAAAGAAAAAGATGGCGGCTACACTATACCCGTAAACACGCTGAAAAGTACCATGCTGCCTTTCAGCCAATGTAATAAGACGCAGAATAAAAAATCCAAACAAGAGTACCACAATAGCAGACCCTATAAAGCCCTGCTCCTCTCCTACCGTACAAAAAATAAAATCGGTATCCTGTTCGGGCACATACTTTAGTTTAGTCTGCGTTCCATTAAGAAACCCCTTACCTGTAAGTCCGCCGGAACCAATGGCAATCTTCGACTGATTTACGTTATACCCTGCCCCGCTCGGATCATCTTCCAGTCCCAGAGAAACTTTGATACGAATCTGCTGGTGAGGCTCCATAATTTCATCAAACACATAATCCACCGAATACAAAAAGCCGATAGACCCAACAGCAAATAATGCAATCAGCGCATAATGACGTACCCAATTTCGCACAGATAGATAAATAAGATAAAGGACCAGTGCCACAAACAATCCTACCGCAATCCAAAGGAAATTAACGGGAATAAAGAAGGTAAGCAGATACCCAATCAAAAAAGCCGAAGAAACCGTTATCAGTATAACCCGAACCACCAGTGAATCTCGTCGCAGCACTTTAACCATGATGGGACAAATAAGCAGTACCATCAAAAAGACAAGAAACTCACCCAAAGGAGTAATACCCCAAAGCACGTCCGAAAACTTCATGGAGGTAACAAAGAAAACGACAGCAGAAACACCGGTAAGCAATATATAACCAGACATTCCCTCCCGATACAACACAAGGAAGAAAGCCAGATAAACCAATGCAGAACCAGTTTCTTTTTGCATCAGGATTAATACCATCGGCAGAAAAATAAGTCCAAGGGTGATAGCAAAATTCCTAGCCGTAGTAAGCTTAAACCCATAGGAACTCATAAACCTTGCAACAGCAAGTGCAGTGGCAAATTTGGCAAATTCGGCGGGCTGCAAACGAATAGGCCCCAATACAAGCCACGAGCGTGAACCTTTAATATCGGGAGCCAAAAAGATCGTAGCAATAAGTAAAAGAATCATTCCCAGATAGAAAGCATAGGCATAAATGTCGAAGAAATCGCTCTCCAGCATCAGAATAACAAAAATAAGACCGAACGAAAGTCCTGCCCACAATAACTGCGACCCCGGACGACCGTCTATATTGAACAATCCCGTATTATCAAAGTCATAGCTGGCACCACATATACTAATCCATCCACCAATAATCATGAGGACGTATATGGCAATAGTAAACCAGTCGACCGACTTCCATGTATCTATCTTTCTATAAGGCATTTCCCGGCATTACTACAGAATTAACAATAAAATCCTCCGCACTCTTGCTTGATTCCGGAATTTCTCCGCGCAAATATTTCTCTATCATCAGCTTGCCAATAGGCACTGCGTATTCTGCTCCAAAACCGGCATTTTCGATAAACACGGCAATCGCAATCTTTGGATTTTTTTTGGGAGCAAAACCCATAAAGATAGAGTGATCCTTACCATGTGGATTTTCGGCCGTACCCGTTTTACCACACACCTCGATATCCGGCATATACGTACCCCGGCAAGTACCGCCAGTTACAGCGTTGGCCATCCCTTCCACTATATATTCGTAATAATGAGTATCAATCGATGTACGACGCTTCTTGCTATACAATGTATCCAAAGGCATATCCTGAATCTTCTTTACCACATGAGGCGTAACAAAAAAGCCCCTGTTGGCAATAGTAGCTGCCAAATTGGCAATCTGCAACGGAGTAGAAGTGATCTCACCCTGGCCGATAGCCGTAGAAATAATGGTACTCGAATTCCAGCGCTTCCTGTAAATCTTATCGTATACCTTACTGTTAGGAATATAACCGCGCTTCTCGCCCGGTAAATCTATCCCAAGTTTATAACCGTAACCCATCGATACCACGTGATTCTTCCACACTTCGAAAGCCTGCTGCACACTGGGATAACGGCGCCTGCTATCCAGCATATCATGCAATCCCCAACAAAAATAAGCATTACAAGATGTGGCCAAAGCAGCTACCAGGTTAAGCGGCGAAGCATGTCCGTGGCAGGCCGGTTTACCACCTCGTAAAGGATAACCATGGTAACAGGTATACATGGTATTCGGCGAAATGATACCCTCCTGTAAAAACACAAGCCCCTGAACCGGTTTAAACGTAGAACCGGGAGGATAATAAGCCATAATGGGACGGTCGAACAACGGTTTGTTCGGATCCTTTTCGAGAAGCTGGTGATTCTTGCCCCTCAAACGACCCACCAATATAGAAGGATCGAAAGTTGGAGCAGATACCATACACAACACCTCGCCAGTCTCCGGTTCAATCATTACAATACCACCCAGTTTGTTCTGCATCAGTTTCTCGCCATAAGCCTGCAGATCCATATCCACGGAAAGCGTCAGATTCTTTCCCGATTGAGGTACCACATCATGTTTCCCGCCTTCGTATCGGCCCTTAATACGTCCATGCGCATCACGAAGCAATATTTCCACCCCCTTTTCTCCGCGCAGAATCTGTTCATAGTACTTCTCCACCCCGGTACGTCCGGAATAATCTCCCGTCACGTAATAAGGATCTTTTTCCAGATCGCGCAAGTTAACCTCGCCAATATTTCCCAATACGTGGGCCGCATAAGGATACTGGTACTGACGGATTGTTCTGTTCTGAATATAGAACCCCGGGAATTTATATAGTTTTTCCTGCAATACCCCATACTCCTGTGCCGACAACTGATTCATAAACACCTGAGGGACATAAGAGGAATAACCCGGATTCATGCGTGGATTTTTAATATCAGTCATCCGCTTAACGAACTGAACCTTGGTTATTCCCAGAATATTACACAAGTCGGTTGTGTCGAAAGGCTGAATCTCACGCATAATCAGCATCACATCATAAGCAGGCTGGTTATACACAAGTAACTTTCCGTTCCGGTCGTACATCATACCCCGCGAAGGATAAAGCGTTTTCTTCAGAAAAGCATTACTATCTGCCCAAGCTTTATAATCGCTTTCCACCACCTGCAGATAGAAAAGTCTGGCAATAAAAATGACAACCAGCAAGATTACAGCCCCGCCAATTACATATTGCCTGTTTTCCTTATCATAGCTAGAGTTAAACATCGATTTTATAAGATTCCAGATTGAAAGCCTCTACAATAAAAATAACCATTACAGTTAACGCGATACTGGCGCCAATACGTAACAGCAGAAATAACGGATCAAAAAAAGTAAGCGATTCGATGCTGAACAAGGCAACATGATGAAGTGCCGTAATCAGCAAAGTATACCGGAAAAACCCTCCATGACCAAAAGACTTAAAGGAAGGAAAAAGACCATCGGGCAGCTCGTTACCCATCAGGATATTTATTATCGGTCCGCGAAGGATACCGGCAAGAGTAGATGCCGCCGCATGCATTCCCGGAGTATTTGCAAACGAATCGATCACCATTCCCATGAGAAAAGAAAAGAAAACAACCTGGGTTCTCGAAGCCCCCACAGGAAGTTTAAGAATAAAGTAAAGATACAGGAACGGCGTTGCAATACGCAGGAAGTGAATGTTATTCAGAACAAAAATCTGAATCATCGCAAACACAACAAAATAAAACGTACCTCTCAGTATATTGTTAATCATTTCGTTTCGCCTCTTGTTCTACTTGTAATTGTTCTTTCTGCTTGTAATTTTTTATAATCCGTACATGCTGTAACGAACTAAAATCGGTAGCCAGCAATACTTGCAGCGTATAAAAATTATCGTCGCGTTGTTTTTTATGTGCCGAAATTGTTCCCACCCGGATACCCGAAGGGAAAATGGCGGAATAGCCGCTTGTTACAATCGTATCCCCCTTGTGAAACACCACATGCTTGGGAAGTTCTTCAAGGTTGGCAATTTTAGAATTACGACCGTCCCATGTAAGAGAACCGAAGTTATTACTTCTCAGCACCTTACAACTTAAACGAAACTTAGGATTAAGCACCGGAAGAATAACCGAGAAATTCTCGCTCACCACAGAAATAATACCAACCACCCCCTTCGAGGAAACCACCCCCATATCCGGAGCTATACCGTCGGCCTTCCCTTTATTGATGGTAATATAATTAGACAGCGAAGAAACACTGTTGCTAACCACTTCGGCCTGCATAAACTCGTATTCAAACTGTTCGGTCGAATCCGGCGTAAACCCACGAAAGGCAACCGTATCAGCCAGCATGGCATCCATCTCGTCTTGCAGACGGAGCAATTCCATTTCCAGCAAACCGTTCCGTTCCATCAGGTCTTTGTTAATCTCCCGAAGGTTAAGGTACGTATTTACAGCTCCGGCCACCGAGGCCACCTTTCCGGTAACCACATTACCGGAACTAAAGATTATATTACGCTGATAGGCATTGCTGCGATATACCAATACGAGCGATACAATCTCCAGTAAAAGAAATAAAAACCAATGTCTTTTTCTAATCAGGAAATCGAGCAGTTTCCGCATAGTTAAAATTTAAAAGAATCCCCGGGCTTTCGCCCGGGGGATTACTTATTATCGGATAAGGAAATTAAACTTATCAATATTCTTCAACGCCACCCCGGTCCCTTTCGCGACTGCATGCAACGGATCTTCTGCCACATGGAACGGAATACCAATCTTATCGGTAAGACGTTTGTCCAGGCCGCGCATAAGAGCGCCACCACCGGCAAGGTAAATACCGTTATGCACAATATCGGCATACAATTCGGGCGGAGTCTGTTCCAACGCACTCAGAATAGCCGCTTCCATCTTGGAGATCGATTTCTCCAGACAGTGAGCAATTTCCTGATAAGAAACCGGAACTTCCATAGGAAGAGCCGTCATCTGGTTCGGACCATGAACAATATAATCTTCGGGCGGATTCTCGAGCGAAGTAAGCGAAGAACCCACATTAATTTTAATCATTTCGGCCGTACGTTCGCCCACCTTCACGTTGTGCTGGCGACGCATGTATTCCATGATATCAGCCGTAAGGTCGTCGCCGGCAATACGGATCGATTTATTGGAAACAATACCACCCAGCGAAATAACAGCAATTTCGGTCGTACCACCACCTATATCAACAATCATGTTACCCTCCGGAGCCTCCACATCGATACCAATACCGATAGCAGCAGCCATAGGTTCATAAATCATATATACATCGCGGCCACCGGCATGCTCGGCAGAGTCGCGAACAGCACGCAATTCCACTTCCGTACTACCGGAAGGAATACAAACCACCATACGAAGCGAAGGAGTAAACCAACGGCTTTTGGGGTTAATCATTTTAATCATTCCACGAATCATTTGCTCTGCCGCGTAGAAGTCGGCAATCACACCATCGCGCAACGGACGGATCGTACGAATATTCTCGTGCGTCTTTCCATGCATCTGGCGTGCTTTTTCTCCAACAGCAAGTACCTTGTCGGTACGGCGGTCAAGTGCAACCACAGAAGGTTCGTCCACAACAATCTTACCATTATAGATAATGATTGTGTTGGCCGTTCCAAGGTCCATTGCTATCTCTTGTGTGAAAGAAAATAATCCCATTGTTTCTGTAAATTTAAAACATTAATGTTTGAAGTGACGAACACCCGTTTTAACCATAGCCACACCATGCTCGTTGCAGTAGGCTACCGACAATTTGTCGTTAATTGAACCGCCCGGTTGTACCACCGCGGTAATACCAGCCTGATCGGCAATCTCCACACAATCGGGGAACGGGAAGAAAGCATCGGAAGCCATAACAGCACCCTTCAGATCAAAGCCAAAGCTTGCGGCCTTTTCGATAGCCTGTCTCAGTGAGTCAACGCGGGAAGTCTGCCCAATACCGCTTGCACACAACTGTTTGTTTTTAACCAGGGTGATCGCATTCGACTTGCTGTTCTTAACCAGCTTGTTGGCAAACAACAAATCGTCCACTTCCGAAGCAGAAGGCTGTTTGTCTGTTATCGGTTCAAGATCGGCCGCAGTCTGAATGCTCAGGTCTTTATCCTGTACCAGTACACCATTCAGCAAAGAACGGAATTGCATACCGGAAGTCTTGCTCTCTTTACGGATCAAAATAATCCGGTTTTTCTTTTGCATCAGCACTTCAAGTGCGTCTGTATCGTAATCGGGTGCAATAATTACTTCGAAGAAAATCTTGTTGATTTCTTCGGCAACCTCTTTATTTATCAATGTATTGGTAATCAGAATACCACCGAAAGCAGAAACAGGATCGCCGGCCAAAGCATCTTTCCAGGCTTCCAGCACAGTAGCACGCGAAGCGATACCGCAGGCGTTGTTGTGCTTCAGGATGGCAAATGTAAGTTCGTCGAATTCGCCTATCAGCGTTACGGCAGCATCAATATCAAGTAAATTATTGTAAGAGATTTCCTTGCCCTGCAACTGTTCAAACATCTCTTCGAAGTTTCCGTAGAAAAGACCTTTCTGGTGAGGGTTTTCGCCATAGCGCAAATGCTTTGCATCATTTACCGCACAACGGAAAGCAGAACCTTCGCCTCCGTCGAAATAGTTAAAGATGGCACTGTCGTAACCCGACGAAACCATGAAAGCTTCTTTTGCAAACCATTTACGGTCTTGCAACGAAGTAACGGCACCTTGTTCGTCCAGCAACTGCAGCAACGGTTTGTATTGTCCTTTGGAAGCAACAATCACCACGTCGTTAAAGTTTTTTGCAGCGGCACGGATCAAAGAAATTCCGCCGATATCTATTTTCTCGATGATAGCCTGCTCTTCGGCGCCCGAAGCCACTGTATCTTCGAAAGGATACAGGTCTACAATAACCAGGTCTATTTCGGGTATTTGGTATTCAGTAATTTGTTCGTTGTCTTTTTCATTGTCTCTGCGTGTAAGAATACCGCCAAATACTTTGGGGTGAAGTGTCTTAACACGACCGCCCAGGATAGAAGGATACCCCGTAAGGTCCTCCACCGCATCACACGGTATACCCAGTGATTCAATAAATGTTTGCGTTCCTCCGGTTGAAACAAAGCTAACGCCCTCGCGGTGAAGCTTCATTAAAATTTCGTCCAATCCCTCCTTGTGGTATACGGATACCAATGCGCGTTTGATTTTTTTCGTTGCAGACATCTTACCTATCTATTTACTTTATTGTTTTAAAGCACAAAAATAGCTATTTTATTTATAATAAGACCGCACGTATCCGTAAAAAACCTTTTTAAATCTGAATCTTTATAGGATGGCGTAAAATTGTCTCATTTTGCACACAAATCTTGTACAAAATGACAAAAAGAGAAGGGTTGCTTACCCGTCTGCCGGGATCAATCAAGCGGGTAGATTTTCACTTCAGCCGTTTGTACACATTCGGATAAGAGGACGAGGAAAGTAAGTTATTAAGTTCCAACCGGTTAAAATCATCCGAAAGGTCATAGAAAAAAATATCTGCGGCATCTTCTTTATCGGACGAATTCGCATAATACATGTAAAGAAACCGCCCTTCCACCTCATACCTCGAAGGCCGGGCAGCAAAAGTAAGTAAGTCGTCGTGATACACAATAGTCCCATCCGAAAGAAACTCAATGGAATCGTCGGTTTTTACAGGAACATGCTCTTCATTACCAGTTACATTAACCCATATACCAACAATAGACTGCTGCGACGCAACATCCTCCTTTTCGCAACCCGTTGCACCCAACAGCAGCAACACCGCCACCAAACTCATAAAAAATAAAAATGTCCGCTTCATACTTCCTTCATTCTAAACTAACAGACGCTAATCCGAAAGATTCTGCTGCATGGAGGCATTCAGAAAATAGGATCAGCTTTAAAATAGCACAACCGAATTTTAAGGATTTTAAAAACATTTCCAATATATAGAATATTGTTTTGCAATATGAAATGCACTTATTACTTTTGCATAAAAACCATCAACGTTAAGTGTTATGGCAAAGATAACTTCCGAAATAGCTTACAAAGCGACAATGGAAAGAATTGAAGAACTTCTTCCCCTTGTAGATGATAATACTCCTTTGGATAATAGAAATCTTATTGAACTTGAACTACTTTCTAATCTTGTGGCAGATTATGAAGATGAGCATTATCCTATTAAAACTCCATCTTTATTGGAGGTTCTCAAACTTCGTATGTATGAAATGAAACTCAATCAGAACAAACTATATAGACTCAGACATTGTACTGGGTGTTTAACTAGATTTTGGGAGTATAAACTACGAACAAAAAAGTCCGACTCTCACGGGCCAGACTCTCCAAATTTTATCTCAACCTTAAATACTATTCAAAAACAAACGCTTGATTTGTTTTCTAACCGATGCAAAGATAGTTATTTATCCAAAACTAAAAGATTATTTTAATATGTTTTATAACACGCTGATTAGCTTGTTAAATTAACATACTATACAGGTAGCTGGTTCCGGCTACTGCGATAAGGCACCGACCTGACAAGGTGGCTGCTCCGTTTGTGGAGTTGTTGGATTATTTATCCGTTGGTTGCACTCAATAAGAGATCAATTTTTTTATCATTATATCATTCATTGAAAACAAATAATATATTCTATATTT
>JAGPJL010000032.1:1268-26065 GCA_018054455.1 Parabacteroides sp. | reverse complement strand
TTGCGCCGCTGAAGAGTTCAACCTCTGTTCTATTTACAATGACTTTCATATGGCTAATACTCTATTTCACCCTCTCTTGTAGTTTTTATAAGTCGCCAGTTTTTGCTTTTAGCAATATCCACCGCTTCTTGCGGCACCTCATTCAAATCTTCTTCGGTGTCATAACTCACTTCTGCTACAGCACCTCCGGGTTTTTCAACGTGTTGTACTGCTTTGAAAAGTTCAATCATCGATTTTGCACTGATTTCATTATCTTGACAAATAATTCTTCTTAATTGATTGAATTTCTTTGCTTTAATCGTTTTGATTTTATTACTATCAATCCAAAGTTCTTTTAGCTCTGCATTATTACTCAAATCCAATTCTGTCAACTCATTATTTGCTATTTGCAAATCGGTTAACTGAACATTCTTTGTTAAGTCTATGGATATAAGTTTATTACTAGTTGCTTGTAACTCCTTTAGGTTTGGGCATTTTGAAATATCCGAATTGGTTATTTTCTTCACATTCAAGTTAATATAGCTTACATCACCATAAATGGTGAAGGTATTGGCATCTAAGATTCCTTTAAATTCTGTTAGCTCATCGGGATAAATCAGTTCCCCTTCATCCTGAACTTTATCATTATTCAAATCAACCCAAATGGCTGCGGTATCATTGGCGCTCCGCTCAAAATAAAACGAAAATAGTGTGCCAACCTCTACTTCTGTTGTAATGGTGATTTGTGGGTTTTTAGATTTCTCAGATGAAGTGCCACCTCTTCAAGACATTACCAACACTGAAAGAATAGCCACTATTATGTAATACCTAGTTATACTCTTCTTTTTCATAAAAGTAAATTTATATTATTTATCAAATCTATTCGGACCTGGCTCACTATCTTTGATAGCCAATAGAATAAACCATATAGATCCAATAAGTGGAATCATATTTACCAGAATCCATCCTCCACCTTTGCCAATATCGTGCATACGGCGTACTCCAACTGCAATTGAAGGTATCAATAAAGCTAAAGCGAATAATCCCTGAATAATCATAAATAACATCTTAAGCAGTTTTACTCCACCCAGGATATTTATAAACATAGATAATACTACACTAACAATAATGTAAACAAGGATATACTACCAAAACTCTGTTTTATTAGCTCTGCCCGTAAATTGTGCATACTTGTTAGTTACAATCTCTTTGAAATTTTCAATAATCGAATTTGTGTTCATAATTTTTGTTTTTTAAATTAGTAAATAGTTCAATTTTAAAACTTAGTGGATGCTCCGCCGCCTCCACTTTTTCCTCCTCCCCACGAACCTCCCTTAGTAAAATTACCGCTTCGGTAAGTGGTATTATTTCCGCTGTTTGTAGATTCTGTTTGTGGTTTCACATATTTATAAGGAACCAACTCCTTATGCACAAATCCACATTTAGAACAAACGAACTCATACTCTTTCATGCCATCCTGTCCAGGTATTGCCTGTTGCTTGATTATGGGTTCTCCCTTTTTCAAGCTGACAGTGCCAGTTGATTTGCAACTCTGACAATCAATCTTTGCATTCTTGGCACCACCCTTGAAAAGTCTGAATAGGATAAATACAGGAAAAAATAATACGGCAAGCAAACATCCCAATCCACCAGCTGATTTCTGCTTGATGGCATCTAAATAGGGTGAAGATTCTTCAGAAACTTTCTTTTTCTTTCTGCTCTCATTAAAAGCTAATGCTCCTACACCTAATACCATCCAGATGATAATTGGCAAAGTCATGCTTTTTGCGTCAATGGGTTCTTTTATAAGTTCAGAAGTTCCCTTAAGAACTTTTTCTATCTCATCCACCCCCGCAATCAGTCCTTCTCCATAGGCATCTTCCTTCAGAAACGGTATCATTTTTTGAGCTTGAATCAGTTTTGATGTGCCATCACTCAATGTGTTTTCTATTCCGTAACCCGTTTCAAATACAATTTCTCTTTTTCCATCAGCTGTCAGGAGCAAGATAAGCAATCCGTTGTCTGAATTTTGAACGCCTAGCCCCCAATAGCCGAATAATTCTGTTGCAAATTCTTTTGCAGAAGTGTATTGCTCATCAATATCAGGAATTACGACAATTGCCGTCTGAACATCTAATGATTCTCTTATCTCAAATAGTTTTTCGTTCAGTGCCTCCCTGTCATTATATTCTAATACTCGCTCAGGATCAGAGACAAACTGTTCTGCGTCTCTTGTTTGCACATTTGGCACCTCCCTCACCGTGTATTGAACTTGTGCATGCGCAACTAAATTAAGCAGTAGCATAACTCCTATTGTCAAATACTTTATTTTCACACGTTTCATGTTTGCTTATTATTTAGTTATTGTTTATTGAAATTTACATTTGGCTTAGTATCACTTTCAGGAATGGCTTCGAAATAATCATATTTTCGAAAATCTAAAATAAGAGCAGCAATATTCCTTGGAAATCGTCGCCGATAGGTATTATAACCTTTTACCGATTCATTAAATCGCTTTCGTTCAAACGAAATCCTATTTTCGGTCCCTTCAATTTGTCCCTGTAGCATAATAAAGTTTTCATTAGCCTTCAGATCTGGGTAGCTTTCTACAACCATAATTAATCTTGCAAATGCATGGGTTAATTCTGATTGTTTTACATCATATTCTTGTAAACCTTCAGTGTTTAGCTTATCAATGTTTATGTTTGTTTTTGTAGCATTTGCTCTTGCCTCAATTATTTACCCAAAGGCATCTTGTTCATGGGTAGAGTAACCTTTCACTGTTTCTGCTAGGTTCAAAATCAGGTCCGAACGCCTCTGATATTGATTTTCTACTTGCGCCCAAGCCATCATAATATTTTCTTCTTTCTTAATTAGCTTGTTATTGGTGCTCCAAAAGAATGGAATAATAATTAGCATTGATAAGAAGAATAAGAACCATATGAAATATCTTTTTCCCATTTGAATAGTTTTAGCCATCGGCAGTTAGCAATAATCAATCACAAATAGAGAAGGTTGGAAGCAGAGTTATAGAAATTAAGATGATGAAAACCATGAAAATCACTATTGTTTAATATTCCTATTTCTGCTCCCTAAAACCTTTCTACACAATTATTTTAAAAGCATTATTAAAACTGATATAACAGCTATTATTGCAGCTATCAACAATATAATCTTGGTTTTATCTTTTGGATATTCACCAATAACCTGCCCTGTGCGTCCGTTGACAACAAATTGATAGAGTTTACCGTTGAATTTAAAGGCACTGATCCAGACCGGCAACAGTAGCAGTTTGAACATCAAGTCGTTGTATTGTGTGTTTTTACTGCTAACCTTTTGTTTGTTGCCTCCAATGTCAGAGCGGATAGTACTATCAATCACATTATCCATTTTCTCTTTGGCTCTATTCACTCCTTCTCTGAAATCAATTTGATAAATTTCGGTGATAAACCCCGCCATAAACTCCTGCCGATAGGCCACACAGTTCGTCATGTCCCAGTTGGTTAGCTGGTTCATAATTTTGGGTGGAAGTGTTTTTGCCGCGGGAACTACTACATCATCAAAAGATACTGATACATCTCCCCGCGCAGGATACCAATCTGTAACAGTGCGACGAACTTCTTCTCCTTTGTTGTTGCGAGAAGTTTCAGTACGGTCTTCGCCACGTTCCCCTCTATATTCAGTATAAGTCTCAGCATCATACGTCCAAAATGGTAGATATACACCTTTGAACATCTCATTGTCCACTCCTCCTTTTTTTAGCTCCGATGGCAGAAACCATTTCTTTCCCAGCCATTTTGTGAAGTTGGCACCGCTTTCTTTTTCCGTTATTTTAAACGGAAGCAGATATTCCGGTTGCCAAAAACGCTTTATGGATGCTTCGTTTAATATAAGAGGCGTAGAACAAAACACGCATTTTGCTGCCGAAATATTGGGAGCCAATGTAGTATTGGCGCCACATTGCCGGCACTTTATTTCGGTAACTTCTACTGTTTGTCCTTCACTATTTTCTTCGGCACGGTCTTTCCAATGGTTGAAATCGTTTTCCTTTATTTCGGCTGCTGTAAGATCCAATCCTGAGATGTATCCACAATAAACGCATTTCAAATCTTCATCGGCAGGTGAGTACTGCATTATGCCACCACACGCTTTGCATTTTGTCTGCAAAGCATCGGTTATAGGTTGTTTTGTTTCAGTCATGGTTTCGTTCATGATTTCTTGATTTTTGAATGCTTGATAATGCAGAGACGTAAAAATTTGCGTCCCTGCATTATATCATCTCTGTATTATTTTATCCCAAATTCCTTTGCACTTTCGGGGCGCTCCTCTTTTATTCTTTCGAAATCCAGAAAGTTCATGATAGCAAACAAATCGTCAAATTTTCGCTCTAAGTTATTGACACCATAGGCTTCAAGTTCAGGGAGTCTTGCGTCAAACTTTGCCTCAAAACCTTCTGTAACCTCGGTGCCCAATTTATCCATCGCATCCCATGAGGCGGTTAAACTGGCCATTACATAGTCTACTCGTGTTTTTTCATCTTTCTTATCAAGTACTTTACCATACTCAACCATCTGCCTCACCGAGCTTTTATGCAATGCATCGATGTCTTTTTCGAAATTTGCATCTATTTTGCTGTGTTTGTCAAGCAGTTTTCCCATTTCCTGGACTACATGCACATTGATTGCTGCTGTTTCCTCGGCAAATTGTTCTTTGGTTAGTTTTTCAATTTCGCTCATGTCTTTCAATTTAGGCTGTGAATTGCTGCTGCTGCATCCGCCAAGGATTAAGCCTGCAACGATGAATGTAAAGAGAATTGTTTTTTTCATTTTGATTAACTTTAAATTGTTTTTTTCATTACTCACGGTTTGTGGTATGAAACATATGGTCACTATTTGTAATTTACGGGCTGAAAACTTGAGCCCATTTTTACCATCATATTCCACTCACCTCCATTAGGGCTTTTGGTAATGTCATAGTAATTCATTAAATATTTATCAGCTCTTTTCACAATAACTGCTGCTGGTAAACTTAAATGCATCACCCGATAAGGATATTTGTCTTCCTGAAACTCTGACCATTTGCTACTTAAAAATATAGTTTTTACATATTCAGCCCCAAGCATTTCTTTCGCCATACCATTTACTTTTGCTGAGGTGGCTGCATCTATACTCACCCCCTTAGGCATTTCAACGGGTTTGGCATTACTCAAGCGTGCATCTGATTCAACATCCATACGTTGAGATTCCATGGCGCTATAGGATGCTTCAATTTGACGATTGGCAACATCAGAAGAATTATAATCTTTATGTTTTCTAAAGATATCAAGCATAACAGCATCAATTTGCCAGTACAATTTATACTTCACCACTGCATCAGTTTCTGTGTTAAACTGTTTAAACAGATCTTTTAGGTAAGTACGAACATAATCCATCGATACTACATTACGCGCTAAGGATAGCCCTGCTTCTTCCCGTCTATCCTGACGACTTTCGTAAATGCTACGTGAAGGTGCAATTAATAATTCACCCGTTTTTGCATGTACAACTCCTTTATCCGGATCGTCCATTTCGTAATATATTTTTGCCTCAAATATCTGATTTCCAAACATAAGTGCTTTTGTAAACTTATCAAATGCTTCAGAACTCATTGGATCGGCAACAAACTGAGCTGTCCAGGCATTTCTGAAAAGTTCATCCATGGTTACCAATAAATTACCATCAGGTGTTTTTATCTTTAAATAGTTCACAGGATAGTAATTTAAAGGTCCTAAGCTTGCGATATTAGCTATTAGGGAGTTAAATTCTCTTACACGAAAATCTTCAGTAGATTTATCATGAACATTGTAAAAGTCCTTATATTCATAGTAGGGTTGATAAGTAAATACTTTTGGGTCGAGCTGCTCATAAGCTGCGTGTATTTCACTTATCGATTTTGTAAAGCCGGGTTCTACAGTCTGGTCAGAAGCCTTTGGGTCGGCAGCAAGTGCTTGGGCACTCGGGGTGTATTTCTCTTTGTTGTTGGTTTCAACTCCTTTGTTGTCTTTAGAGTTTCCGTCAGAAGCCCTTGGGTCAACAGCAGGAGCTTCGACACCCGGATTATATTTCTTTTGGGAATCGTCTGCGACTCCTTTCTTGTCTGTAGAGCTTCCGCCCGAAGTAGCATTGGAAACGCCCTGGTCCATTTTCTTTTCGCCTTTGTCTAGGGCTTTGCGGGTTTCACGCGCTGCTTTTTCTTTTACTTTTTGTTCAACCTGCTGTTCGGCAGACCTTTTTATCTGACTGCCTAATTTTTTAACGTTGATTTGTGCTTGCACAGGCATACAAAATACCACGATGAGCAGCACCAGAAAAATTGATTTTGTTTTCATCTTTGTTTTTTTTATGTTAATATTAGTGGACATTCGGTAAAGTGACTTTAAACCGCTTTACGGGTTTGCTTCTCACTTCCAACTTCCAACTCCCTACTTAATCATCTGTGCCCCATATCCATCGACGGCTCCGAAAAGCTCAAATGTCTTTTCGTATGGATAACGATTGCCATACATGGAAACACGTATAGTTTCAGTGCCTTGCATATTCATTCCCAATGCCGAACGAAACTGATTTACTGATGAATTGGGATTAAAAGAAGAGGTTTGTGAGCCGGTTATTCCTATAAATCCTTTCAAATAAGGCACATCTATCTTTTTGCTGATGGCATTTACCTCTGCTTCGTTCATCTCACGATTATTTTCATATTTATGCAATTGGTTTACGTCCTCAAAATTCTTTGCTAAAACAAATGTCCATCCGCCGCCACCAGATGGTAGCACCATATCGCCATTGCGGTTTCCAAAAAACAAGTTGTTCCACGCCGAGGTTACTCTTTTCGCTTCTTTGGATTTATCAGCATCCACATAAGCGCGATCCAGACCGCCATAGTTGGAACAGCCGATTATATTGTTATACACATCGGCGTCAATACCTGTCATATAGCGGAATCCATATCCCATATCTTCCATGAGTTTATCTCGGCACCAAGTAAACAGCACGGTATTCTCGTGAAATGAAATTTTGGATGTATTGGGTAGTGCCAGTCCGCCACGCACCTCGCAGGCAGCCATTCGGTTTGCTACAAACACATTGTTGTAAATATCAAAATGTCCGCCTTTACAGGCCATCTGTATGGCGAAGTGATATCCGTTGAGAAATACACAGTTGCGGACGGTTAAATTTCCCTCCATCTCACCGCTGATAAGCTGAAATGCGCTTTTCATACCCTCGGGTTTCATAGTAGGCACGCTCGCTACCGATTCGCCAACAACCAGGATACGTCCTGTTTCGCATCCCTCAGGAGCAGCGGCTACCGGATTGTCATAAATCGGAGCTAAATAAGCATTGATTTGTCCGCGGTCGAAAATGATACCATCTACTAACACTACACCATTCCGTTTACCGACTACACGAATATCCATCACCCCTTGATTGCCCGAAGTCATTATCTGAGCTGGTCCTGGTTGCATTGTAGTACGAAACTTTATAGGGTCGCGTTGCGAAAAATCATTGGAATAGCCTCCTACGATAGAAACATACTTATTCACCTTCACCCATCCCTGATCCAAATAACCGAGATAATTGCCTTCGGCAAGGCAAATAAGGGCTCCTTCTGGGGCTTCATCAATGGCTTTTTGCAAGTCTTTGAGTGGCGATGATTGACTGCCGTCATTGCGGTTGCTACCATTGTTTGAGGACACGTAAATGGTTTTTGATCCTTTAGGAATTTCTTCCTGACTAACAGCCTTATTGCCTGAGGACGCTTCTCCTGAAGTGGCATTTGATATGCCTTGATCGAGTTTCTTTTCGCCTCGATCTAATGCTTCGCGGGTTTCACGTGCTGCTTTTTCTTTTACTTTTTGTTCAACCTGCTGTTCGGCAGACCTTTTTATCTGACTGCCTAATTTTTTAACGTTGATTTGTGCATCAATTGTAAAGCTGAATGCAAGTAGGAATGCTATAGCCATTATTGCTTTGTAAGTTGTTGATTTCATTTTTATTTGTTTGTTATGTTTGTTTTGTAATTTCTTTAGTGTTCTCTTCGAAATAGTCAGAGCAACACTTTGTGGTTTCTTTTTAATTTACAATGGTGGCGGCACCGCACCAAATAGTTGCGATAGTTCCTGCACCGAGTTTGCCGCAGCCCATGCCGGCATTCCGGCTGTCCACACCAAGGTGTCGCGGGTAAGCTGTCCTTGCTGAATCATTTGCTGAAGTTGCGATACAGGGAACGGACCTTGCTGCACGCCGCCCACTGCCACGTGATACGTCGTTTGTTGCGGCATTGGGGGTGGAGTAGGTGCAGCCTGTTGAGGTGGCTGTTGCCCTCCGTGAAACTGTCCTGCTTGTGGATTCATCATCTGCCCCGCCATTTGTCCTGCCATAGCCAGTCCAATACCTGCACCCATCGCATCGCCGGCAAGGTTGCCACCTCCGGCGGGATTGTTTGCCGAATCTTTCAACGAATCTGCAAACTGCATCTGGGTATAAGCGGTCATATTGCCAATCACGCCCATGCTTGTGCGGCGGTCTAATGCCTCTTCCACAGCCTCTGGCAACGAAATATTCTCTACCAAAAAACGGGTCAGCTCGATACCATATTCAGCAAAGTCATCCTTGAGACCGATGGTCAGTTCTTGCGAAAACTCATTCATATTGGCTGCCAAATCTAATGCGGCTATTTTAGATTCGCCCAAATAGTCGGTAAACTTGGTTATCACAAAATTGCGAAGCTGCTCGCTTATGCCTTCAGTGGTGAACTCGCCACTTGTGCCTGCCACATTTTTTATAAATGGAATGGGATCTTCCTGTACACGGAAGTTGTATGAACCAAATGCACGCAAGCGGATGGGACCAAATTCAGGGTCGCGCATCATAATAGGGTTTGCCGTTCCCCAACGCTGATTCAAAAACTGCTTGGTGTTTACAAAATATACATCCACCTTGAAAGGCGAATTGAAGCCATACTTCCAACCACGAATGGTGGTGAGGATGGGCATGTTGGAGGTGGTTAGCTCATGGCGACCAGGCTGAAACACATCCGCAAATTGTCCTTCGTTTACCAACACCGCCACCTGCGTTTCGCGTACCGTGAGCTGTGCTCCATTTTTGATTTCAGAATTGTAACGTGGAAAACGCCAAATCATGGTATCGCTCGTGTCATCTGTCCATTCGATAATATCAATAAATTCACCGAATGCTTTTTGTTTGATTTTGTTGAAAAGTGCCATAGCTTTTTGCTTTTAATTATTGATTTTATTTTTCAAATTTCTTTATTGCAAATTTGAGATATATCAATAATTATTATCTGCACTTATCACGCAAATAATAGCATAAAGCACGCATTAACGTTTAAATAATTAGCACAATTAGTGCATTTGTTTGTGGTATCATATTGATTATGTGTGTTTTGTATGTGCTAATTGGCTGATATAGGTTGACCGTTTTCAAACAAAGATCATTATGTTGAAAACAGGTAAACGCGTGCGACATCATCGAAGATTTTCGGAAGATTTCAAGTTGAAAATTGTTCGTGATTATGAATCCGGTTAATATTCTGTTCCAGAAATGGAGAGAATTTACGATATTTCGACCTCACTTATTTATAGGTGGATTTATAAGTATTCTAAGTATAACAAAAAAGGTGCCCAAGTAGTAGAGATGAAAGATAGTAACGCTGAAAAGATCAGACAAATGGAAGCTCGTATAAAAGAGTTGGAACAAGCTGTAGGTCAAAAGAAATGAATATTGACTATTTAGAAAAGATGATTGATTTGGCCAAAGAGCATTATGATATGGACATAAAAAAAAACTCAAACATCCAACGCTCTGGTGGTTCCAAGACAACAAAGAAAAGTTGAATTATAGTTTAAATAGTCTTTATAATATGTTGAATATAAGTAAGCAATCGGTGCATCAAAGCAGAAAGCGACAAGAGTTGTTCGACTCTGAATTAAAAGAGTTGATATCTCAGGCAGATATTATCAGGGGTGGGCATCCGGGTTGTGGAGTTGAGAAGTTGTACGAAACCTTGAAGCCCCAAACAATGGGTAGAGATAAGTTTTGTGAGATTTTCATGGATTTAGGATATCGTGTAAGAAGGATAAAAAAACTACACAAGGGCAACTATTCCTCTATGGTTTAACTATCCTCACCTTATTTGAATTAGTTTCGATTTAATCTGACAGTTAAGGGCAAAATACTTAAATTTGTAATATCACAAACAAAATAAGTTTCACCCTTAAAAACTGTCAGAAATGAATACAGAGACAAAGTTAATCAAAAACAAATTAGGTCTGCTAAATTTAGCAGAAGAATTAGGAAATGTATCAAGAGCATGTAAGTATTTAGGTTACAGTCGCGACACATTTTACCGTTACAAAGATTTATTTGAAACAGGTGGCGAGTTAGGTTTGCAGGAAATCAGCCGTCGCAAACCGATAGTAAAGAATCGCATAGAACTTCAAATAGAGCAAAGAGTTGTTTCGTTTGCCACAGAGAATCCGGCCTTTGGTCAGGTTCGGGTATCGAACGAGTTGAAAAAAGAAGGCATATTTATATCACCGGCAGGAGTTCGTTGTGTATGGCTTCGCAATGATCTGGAAACCTTTAAGAAGCGACTGAAAGCACTTGAAGCCAAAGCAGCACAGGAAGGTTTGGTGCTCACCGAAGCACAGGTGGTGGCCTTAGAGAAGGCTAAGGAAGAAAAAGTATCCAAAGGAGAAATTGAAACCTACCATCCGGGTTATCTCGGTGCTCAGGATACGTACTATGTGGGTAATATCAAAGGTGTTGGTCGTATTTATCAGCAGACTTTTATCGACACCTATGCTAAGGTGGCTACCGTTAAGCTCTACGATCGCAAAGTGGCATTGGTGGCTGCAGATATGCTTAATGACAGGGTAATCCCCATGTATGACCAGTATGGTATTCCTCTTATGAGAATACTTACAGACAGAGGAACTGAATACTGTGGCGCAAGAGAGCACCATGAATATCAACTTTATCTGGCCATTGAGGATATTGACCACACCAAAACAAAAGCTAAAAGTCCTCAAACAAACGGCATTTGTGAACGCTTCCACAGAACCATGCAGGAAGAGTTCTATGCTACTGCGTTTCGTAAGAAGATTTACAAATCCGTTGAAGAACTTCAAACGGATGCGGATATATGGCTGCAGTATTACAATAATGAGCGCACTCATTCCGGTAGATACTGTTTTGGTAAAACACCTATGCAAACATGGAGAGAATCCGTGCATCTTGCAAAAGAAAAGTTGTTAGATACTCTGAATGAAAATTTTGTATCTTTGCAACCGTCGGGTGAAGTGGAAACAGGCTCTGCTGGGGAGCAACCTGCAAGTAATAGCCTGACTGACTGGAATGGTCGAGGGGACGTAAAAATCCCCTCTTACCCTTTGACTATTCCTGGCATGTATGACTTAAAAAACCCAATGTTGAATCATTAAAAAAATGCCCGACTGTCAGATGAAGTCTTAGCTAATACAGTTTAACTATCCTCACCTTATTTGAATGGTTTGTTCAAAAGAGTTTTGCCCGGTTGTTGTTATAATCTTCTGGGTGTTGGTTTTTCTTTGTATCTCTTGCCATCCGCTGTTGATTCCTTTTGCCTTCAGTTGATATCGGATTGTGTTTACAACCCAGTAGGCTAGCAAACCCAAATGAAGGTGCGCCATCGTTGAATCATCATTCTTATGATAGATCGGACGTAAGTCGAGGTCTGTTTTCAGACAGCGAAAGGTGTTTTCTATTTCGTGTAAAAATCTTGCTTCAAACTGATTTTTCATCGATTGCTCTTTCAGCATCTTGCCTTCACTCCGAGCCTTCACAATATAATCTGTATGCTTGTCAGACAATATTCTTTGAAGACTCACTTTCTGTTTGTTTGTTTGTTTGTAGTAGTAGTAATCTGGCAAACTGGTTTTCTCGGCTGTATCCGATAATCCTTTATTTTGGTGGGACTTACGCAGACGAAGTCGAATCCGATTCCTTTTATCAGTTTGCGATTTTCTTCCGTGGCAATTCCCGCATCGAGTACCACTATGGCGCGTCTTTCGGTACTTGTTTTCATGCGTATCTTGTTTATCATGTCGGGCAGTGATTTGGAGTCGCTTTTGTTTCCCTCGAAGATGTTCGAGTATTTTAGAAAGCCCTGTGCATTGATTACTAAAGCTAATACCACTAATTTGCAATCGCTCCGTTTTTCTTTGCTCCTGCCAAATCGAGCCAGCTTTTTCTTTTTTGTTCTTTCTGCCTCGGACACCTTCTTCCTGGCCACCCACTACCGTTTCATCTACCTCTGCCATACCGGAAATTTTGAACTGACCACTACTCTTCATGCCGTTCATTACTTTCTGTTTGAATAACCAGCAAGTTTTTTGCCTTAGTCCTAATTTTCGGCTCAACTCGGTACTTGATATGCCTTTTTTGCTCGTGCTAACGTAATATGCTAAATAGAAGGCCTTTAACAAGGGAAACTTAACCTTATGAAACAAGGTGCCACTAGTAGGTGATGAAATGTAGCGACATTTAGTACATTGACGATTGAATTCCTTTTCGCCAGCGCAAAACCTGTTGTTTCCACATTTAGGGCACCTGTAGCCATCTCCCTATTTTTGTTCGGATAAGTAAGCCAGGCATGCCCTATCGTCTGGGAATCTTGTTTGGAATTCAAAAATTGTTAAGCTATCAAACTTTTTTTTCCATATCAAAATATTTAATACCGCTAAGATAAGGCTTTTAAGCGTATTGGCAATGCGCCTAATTCAATTGATTTAATAAATTATCTCTTCGAGTCCATTCCGCTTTTGCTCTATCGGAAAAGTCAAGAAGATGAACAGAGGATGGATGTAGATTTAAAATCTCTTGTTCATATTAATTGTCTGTCTCAGTTGTTATTGGGTCTGAAACCAAAGTATCAGGGCGATTAGCTTTCTGCTGCTGATTAGTGCAGGCAATGATTGTGAAAATAGGTAAGCATGTCCAGTGTTTCATTTTAGCAAGGTTTTTTTATTGGATGACGCACAACGTTTGCCAAACCGCTGTTGAACTAAACCTTCGGTAGCCCTTTCCGCAGATAGTCTTACTACCTTTGCAATGATAATATATAGATTGAGGCCGAAAGTTGAGGCTGACTGCGGAGAAGTTCTCCACCTGCCATTGCTCTTTTATTACCTCGCTCCATAAAGCGAAACATTTTCTGCAATTTTTTGGATGGAAAGCTCATCGTTGTTTGCAACAAACAGATTTTTTTCATAATCTGTGAATATTATACTGTTGTTTTTGAGCCATACAGGATTTTTATTACTACCAATATCCGTTTGTTCTAGTATCATCTGATTACTACCATCTTTGTTGGCTATACAATAAGGACCGTGTCCTAAATCGCCCATCTCAATGATTGTACCGTAAAGAATTTTTGTCTCATCCGGTGAAAGCGTAAATGAGATGAACTCTGTTTCAACCCAATAATCTTCACTCTCTTTATTTCTCAGCACATTAAAATCCAGTTTGTCAGACAAACACACTTTTACATTGTTGCGCGTATAATAGAGTTGTTGTTTTGTTGTTTTGAAGTACTGATCTGCTTTATTACGAGGAAGTTCCGTCATGAATTTTCCTAAAACCCGTCCGTCAGATTCCTTGTCCAGAGATTTTTTTTCTTTTCCGGCAATGGAGTATATGTCAAATTTCCTAAAATCGTAGTAGTCCCAAACAAAGCCGTGCTCCATAAGCAGTTCTCCTTTATGGTAAAGAAGCGGGCTTATTTCGCCATAGGTGTCGGTTATGCAATCGTCTTTTTTCAGTTTACGCCCCACCAAACGAATCATCCACAAAAGCAAGTTTCCAGCCATTGGGTGTGTTGATGAAATAAAATCCGCGGGGATTAAGATATCTATCGGGTAAATAGACTGCCATGAGTTTTGCATTTGGGTAGGCTGTTTTTACCGGTTTTGTTTCAAAGGTTTCCATATTAACAAGCAGCTCAGGAACCTTTTCTATCGCAACATAATAGACAACATTGCTGTTTGTATAAATGAGGTCTTCAGGAGACCCGCCATCGTTTATATATTCAAGTATTATTTCTCCATCATGCATCGGCTTTAGATCATAGTCGTCATATTCAGTAAAGCCAAAATTTTCAGCTCTGGTCGCCAATTTTGTGACAGTACCTGGAGCGTGGTATCGTCTTACATCCATTTTCGAATCAATGTATGTAGCCAGTGTTTTGTCATTGTTCTTGAGCAGGCTGCTAAAGTTTTTCCCCCAATAGCAATCGTTCAGGAAGCCCTCGATAAAAGCGGGAAACAGATCTTCTGGTTCTCCGGAAGAAGCATTGCCATTTTGCGCATTTGCATTATAATCAAGCACTTCCAATTTAAAAGAATTGATTATATGTTCAATAACGCCTTCCATCCTGTCATTCTCTTCTTCGGGATATTCGAAGCGAATGGTGAAATATCTATCATTAAACACAGTATAATCAGTGTGCAACATATTATCAACCTTATATTTGATAATATAGTGGTTGTCTTCGAGCTTTTTACTGAGAACTCCTGTTATGAAAGCTAAATCCTCTGCGTATGCCTTTTCAACCGAAGGAGGTTCACCATCTTTAGTGGGATCATCTTTGAACTCATAATAAACGATCAGTTGGATTTTTTGATCTTCCGAAATGAATTTTTGACCGTCTCCGCTATCCGCTTCGCCTTGCGGAATAAGGAAATCGGGATATTCAACGGTGTAGTCGTATCGATCGTTGTGGTAAGTTTTGTAGTTTACGCTGTCTGGCTGCGTATCTGTTTTCCCGGGGTTGCCGTTGCACGCTGTAAGTAGGACAAGGGAAATGATAAAATACGTTAGTTTGCTCATGGTTGTTAAATTTTAATAGTTGGAGGCTTGAATTAAGGACTTTGTGGGGCAAGGACTTTCATTTAATTTTCATAATAAAGCCGCCTGTTTCAAACTCATGACTTAAATGTACGAAAATTTGCATGGATATACTCCTTTATCCCATTTCTTCAGCAGAGGCTTCGGTGAGCCTTGTCATGGGCAATCTTTAAATATCGGCAATTGTGCATTCAAAAACGGGGGTCTGGCTTTTGTCGGCATACACCACCTGGTCATTTAAACACACTTTGCCGTGTTCAATGTGTCCTGTAAGGATTGTACCAAGGTCATCTTTGAGTGCATATGTTCCGTAAATCCGGAAAAGGAATGATTTTTTTGCTGTTGCTGTCATAATTGTTTTGGTTATGTTAATAATGATAATAAATAGATTGAGGCCGAAAGTTGAGGCTGACTGCGGAGAAGTTCTCCACCTGCCATTGCTCTTTTATTACCTCGCTCCATAAAGCGAAACATTTTCTGCAATTTTTTGGATGGAAAGCTCATCGTTGTTTGCAACAAACAGATTTTTTTCATAATCTGTGAATATTATACTGTTGTTTTTGAGCCATACAGGATTTTTATTACTACCAATATCCGTTTGTTCTAGTATCATCTGATTACTACCATCTTTGTTGGCTATACAATAAGGACCGTGTCCTAAATCGCCCATCTCAATGATTGTACCGTAAAGAATTTTTGTCTCATCCGGTGAAAGCGTAAATGAGATGAACTCTGTTTCAACCCAATAATCTTCATCCTCTTTCTTCCTCAGTACCTCGAAATTCAGTTTGTCTGTCAAACATACTTTTACGTTATTGCGTGTGTAGTATAGGTTCTCGTCAATGGTTTTAAAGTATTGTTCAGCTTTATTATAGGATAACTCTCCTGAAAGCTTCCTAATAAAGCTATAGTCATACTCTTTTTGGGTAATATTCTTATTGACAATGGAGTAAATCGCCATGGTTTTAAAATCATAGTAATCCCAGTTAAAATTGTGACGTATAATCAGTTTTCCATTGTTTAAAAAGAGTGGGCTTGTTTCAAGGTATGTGTCTGAGGTGCAGTCGTCCTTTTTTAGATTCCAATTCATCAGCCATTGTGGGGTAATCTCTAAATCGCTGATGTCTGCCGATTTAAGCCACAGCATACTATCGCGTTCCACGCTGTAATACATGATATTACCTTCAGGGTCGAAGGTAAAATTAAAGATGGCTTCGGGTTCTTCTGTAAATTTCACTTTTTGGTTGTCGTCAAAACTGTGAAAAAACAATTCGCCATTAATCAGATATGCCAGGGGGCACTGGGTGTAGGCAATAACGGCAGGCTCATCTATAATGTCTTCTGCCAAAGTTGTGTCCGCTATTTGATTTTCAGCGTTTTCGTTTTTTTGATTGTCACCTGTACAGGCTGCAAAAGTGACAAGCATTGCTAATAAACAGATGATTTGTTTCATAATATTGCGTTTTTTGTTTTAAGTTATCTCGATTTAAAATCCGTTACACCTTCAGCTATCTTTTCGATGCTGTTTTTATTGTTGTTTGCAACATAGAGGTCGCCCAAAAAGCTTCTGAAAACCATCTCATTATTGTTGAGCCATGTTGGTTTTGAATCCACCATTAAATTTGATTCTTTTAATGCCATCTGCTTACTACCATCTACATTGGCTATACAGTAGGGACCGTGTACCCAATCGTTTTCCAACATTTCAGCCACAAAGGCAACTTTTGACCTATCAGGTGAAAATATATAGTAACTATAATGTCGTGTATCAGATATATAAGAATCATCTCCATTTTCTTCTTCTATTGCCTTAAAATCTATTTTGTCAGTTAAACACACTTTTGCATTATTATGTACATAGTAGAGCTGCTCTTCGGCTACTTCAAAATAGTTATCAATTTCTTCACTTGGGAGCATACTACAGGTGCTTCGTATAAAATCAATATCTAAGGCTAATTGAGCTATGTTTTTTTCGTCGATATAGTAAAAACACATCTTGTCAAAATACGGGGAATCATCATGATACCTGTGCATTACAATAACTTTTCCTTCATGGTAAAAAAGAGGGCTCATCCCTGTGTGAGAGAATGCATTGTCCTTTATCAGTTGCCAGCTGATTACCCATTCAGGTGTAATTTCCGATTTACTGATGTCTGCGGATTTAAGCCATAGCATGTTTTCGCGCTCTACGCTGTAATACAATGTTTCACCTTCCTTATCGAACACGAAATTTAAGATGGGTTCGGGCTCTTCTGCAAATTTTACTTTTGTGTTTTCGTCAAAGCTGTGAAAATAGAGTTCTCCATCTATAAGATAAGCCAGGGTAGATTGCCTGTAAGCCTTGCCTAAGGCCGTGTCCGCTGCTTGCTGTTCGGCATTTCGGCTTTTATTACCATCTGTGCATGCTGCAAACAGTAAAAGGATTAAGAAAAAACAGATTGTTCGGTTCATATCCATAAAATTTCAAGTCAAACGATTATCTTACCCATTTTTCGTTTTCCCATTTCAGGATAACATCTTTGTTTGCTTCGTAAAAAACATCGTAGTCCTCAGGGTTCTCCGTCATTTCATTGACATCCATACCTATTTTTATAGAGGTTCCTTTCCGGGGCAATTCGTAGTAGAGATGATAATCCCCTTTGGCAAATTGTTGTTCAGCATACTTTCGGGTTTCGGACGACAGTTGCGAAACATCCACAAAATCAGATAACGTATAGTTTTGCTTTCCACCAAGTTGATAATTGTAGTCTTCGGTCAATTTGTCGTTTTGGTAGAAAAATATCCTTATGTCACTCCCTGTTTCCGAACCGCTATTTACAGCTACCAGCTTACGGCCATCTTTCAAATTCCAATAACACATTTCCCATCCAAACTGCATTCCGGTAAGATTGAGATATCCATTTTTTACATCGCAAATTTCAATGGGCGTGGGCGAAATGTCATACCCTTTTTCGTCGCCAATGTGGTTGAGCAACAGCTTTCGATTGGCCAGGCTGATTCCTTCTATTGGAAATGCATCATCGGGCAACAGCAGGAAGATGTCTTTAATGTTTACTTTCGATGCATCGTAGTCTTCTGTTGCATCTTTATTTTCCTGCCTCATAGAATCAGAAGTTTCGGCATTGGCGCTCTTTTGACTTTCACCTGTACAGGCAAAAAGCAATGTGAGCACAACAAGTAGATAATATTTGGTTTTCATGTTTCTCGTTTTTTAATCCCTGTTACCGTTGTCATTCAAGGTTTAAGGCAAGATTATTCTCAATCGAAATATTCAATTTCTCTTTCCGTTTTATTTTGGGGAATACCATCTTTAAATTCAGTTGACATAATCCAGTTTCCTGGTTCGTCAAATTCGTAGCTGTATGTTGTTTTGAAGGGTGCGGAGCTGCCATCTTGCAGGTAGCTATATTCAATTAAGTTGTTTTTATTATCATACATGGAGAGCGTTTTGTAATTATGGCTGCTATTCAGGGAAGAAAGTGATTGTACCTCAATCACATTACCATTGTCATCATACTTATACAGTTTTTTCTCTATGTGCGCGTCATCAGGACCTAAACGGTTCTCTTCAACCATTTTTCCCGTTTCATCATATGAATAGACTATCTTATTCCAACAGATACCCTCAGGATTGTATTGTTTCTTTTCAATCATATTGACGCTGTCGTCATATTTATAGAGTTCCTTTAAAGGAGGAAACCCATCTTCAAATAGAATTTCTTCTACTCGGTTTCCTTTGCTGTCATATGTATACGTCGTTTTCGTAGAGAGCTCTCCGTAGGAACCGTACGAATTATCTTCAATCAGGTTGTTTTTGTCATCATAGGTGTAAAGCTGTTTTGAAATAATATCACCCTCAGATGTGTACTGAATATAAGCTGTTTTGTTGCCCTCTTTATTAAATGTGCTTTCATTAATACTTCGCAATTTAAAATCTCCTTTTGTATTTGCGGCTCTGTAATAGGATTCTTTAACTGACTTAATTTTACCGTTCAAATCGTTCTTAGCCCGGTCGCTGTCATTATTCTCAGCAATACAGGCACAAGGGAATGCAAGAAGTGCAAGCAGATATATTTTTGTTTTCATGTGTTTGTTTTTGTTATTTGTTAATGATAAATCCGTCAATTTTTCTTTCCCAGGTTTGTTTTTCCATCAAGGCCCAGCGTTAAATTCTATTGTTTTAACCAGATTATCCGCATCCAATAAAACGACCAATGAGAAGATTTCCCAATTCATCACCAATGTTTTATCCCCTTCGTCATTGTCGTAAACATCCTCTTCGGTCAGCCTGAATTTTTGCATTAGAAAATCCTTGTCGCAGTTTTTGTCGCCACAAATAATCCATCCAAACTGCTTTCCCGGTTTGTCAATGGTGGCGTGAATCATACGTTGGTCATCATAGAGTAGCTTAATGCCCTCGTACTCCATGGTTGTGGTCGTCACAATATAATCCTCATCTATGTAACCGGAAACTTCCAAAGGTTCTGTTTCTGTATTCTCAGATTGTGGTTTACCCAACAAACGTTTTGCATCATCGGGATTGGCTCCCAATTGAAATTTAGCAAGTGCGAGATTTTGTAAAAAGGGAAGATTTATATGACCCTGATGTACATCGATTAACGCTGTTTCAATATAGTCTATCAAAAATGCATCGGCCGACGGGATAAGCACTAGAGTATTGAAAAAAACGTTCTCTTCACCGTAGTCAATAAGTGCTGTAAATTTCAAATCAGAAAGGTGGGTTATGGTCACATTTTCTAATTTATCGCCTGCTTCCATGCCGTTTCCCATTCCAAACGGGGCCCAAACTTCCTTACCCAAAGGATAAATCATTTTCCATTTGTTTTTAAACACTTTTTCGGCAGCTATCTGCTCTTCTTGTGCCTCAAATTCAGGGTATTCATAGATTTCGAGCTTTTCGTGATAAAACTCAAGATACCGTTCGGTAAACACTTTCTTCTCATCAGGCAGACAGTAGCCGATTTCAGCGGAGCATTGAAAGATGCTTTTCAGCCATTTATCGCCCGAAGCAATTTGCTGCGCATCTGTTTTTCCCATCAAAGAACCGGAAGTATTATCTTCCTGGTTGCGGGCGGCCTGGTTGCAGCTTGTTGAGAGTGCAATTGCCAGTATTGAAAACAGTAGTGTTGTTGAAGAAAGAATCGATTTTTTCATCATTATTTTCATTGTTTTAAAAGTTAAAACATTAAGTCCGAAGTCATTTGTACAAATCCATGTATTCAAAAATTATTTTAACCGCTTCTTCTTTCATATCTCTATTCAATGATCTATTCAGGCGAACATTGTTCGTTAGGTTATAAACCTCACTCCAATCTGAATCCATCTCTTTTTGCGCCTCAATGAGTGCACATATAATATTGGTTGTATAACTATTCTTATTCTTCCCTGTTGCTTTTTTAGCGTAAACAATCGCCTCATCAACATCAAAGTAATCATCCAGTGCTTTTAAGTAAGCCATACAAATAAGTAAATCACCTCCTGCTTGGTTAAGAAATTCATCACTGTCTTTATATCTATTTTTTTCTTTCAAATATTCATAAAAGACGGTTGAATTATCTTTACCATTAAAATCCCAACCTAATTCATTTATTACGGCTATTTTAAATTCAACCGGATGCATACTTTCATTCAGATAATTCATTAATTCAATCGTTAACCTTCCTTCGGTTGTGGAAGCTAACTGAACTATTTTTGAATCTTTATAAGCTTCACTAATTGGTGTGGAAGTCAGCGGAGAATCTGCAAATAGATTTTGACTGAGTACAACTGCCGCAATCAGGAGTAGGGCTAATTTCGCTTTCATATTAATAAGGTTTTTTAGTCTGGTGTTTGCTACTGATGAATTATCAGCATGATTTATTCACGTTAATACGGATTACCACTTACTTAATAAACATGTTATCGTCCCAGGTTTTGCTGCCGGGCAGCTCTTTTACCTGTGAATAAAGTCCGGGAAAATTATCGACTAGAAAATATTTGCTGTCCCAGGGTTTGATTACACGAATGATGTCTTTGCCGCTGTCTTTACCGCCGGTGAGCACATAGTACTGAATGAATTTAGCATCCATTTTACTGTTGTATTCATAATTGGAATTCATAGCCTCCACTTCCACGGTATAGGGCTTTTCAGGTATGTATCCGTTTTGCTGATGGGCACCTTTCAGGTAAGCGGCTACCTGATAGGGACGCGCATAATATTCATCTTTACCGCGAAGCAGTTCGCTGAGGCGATGCATTATCCGGTCCTTGCTCATACGCCCGGGATTGTTGGGATCGTGTTCATTTTCAGTGGTTGCCAGATACAAACACTTTTCGCCAAAAACGGGGTATTTGCGGTATATTTCCATGGCAATCAACACCATGGTTACGGCGCCTTGCGGCTCGGTGGAAACCTGTGCCTGCAATTCCTGAAATTTTGCAACCGTCCATGGGAAACGATCGAAGGTGCAGGATGCCTTGTCGCTCATATCAAGCTCATCATGGTTAATTTTACCGGCAAGTGTTCCGGTAATGGAAGCATTGTCGGCAGGCACCTTTTCTTCTACAAAATCCTGAGTGGCTTTCTTGCAGGCGCTGAAGCTTATGACCAGCGCAATCGCTAAAATCAGAACATTAATTAATTTGGTTGTTTTCATTGTCATCTGTTTTATTAAAAGTTTTTACATTATTCTTGTTTATCGACCAGCCTATCGGCTACAAAAAATACTTCGTTTTTTCTTCCTACTCTTCCTACTCCCTATTCCCTACTTCACCATCTCCACCCTTGTCACTCCTCTATAACTTGGAATGGTTTTCAGCCCTTTAAGGTATTCAATGGTGGTTTCTGCTGAAGGACGAAACAGTCCCTGTCCGGGATCGTTGTGGTCGTATTTATAAACCGAAGCCATATAATCGTTCATGACTACGGAATACGTTTTGTCCATATCAAACGGTTTTCCGTCGGTTGTTAAAAGTTCCACATCTTTAAGCTTCCCATCGGGGTTTAGCATATAGCGCATAGTCATTCCCGAAGGATAAATGGGCAAATGGTCATCGAGTAGGAATGCACTGAGAAACAGATTGCGCATTTCGTGGCCTGTAAGGTTAAACAGCACTATTTCGTTGCCGAAAGGATCCATTTCATAAACGTCCTTGGTACGCACCGGACCTTTGGCAAGCGTTGATATACGAACCCCACCCGGATTGATAAAAGCAAGGTCGGTTCCCGAAGCAAAGCGTATGGCATCGGTCATCAGGAATCCTATTTCTTCGTAGTTTGAAAAATCGTCTTCGGCTATTGCGATGGTTTCGGTCAATGCCGGATTGTTGTTGTAGGCATCCACCATTGTTTGAATGTCGGCACGGGAATTCCCCTTCTTGCCCACGGTTAGCAACTGCATTTCTCTACCCACCTTTCCTTCGGGACCAACTCTCAGCTTAATGAGCGTTGCATATTTGAGTTTCCGTTCGGCCTGCGTAATCATAATTCCATTGTGGATTTGATCTTTTTCGACTTTGGTGTGCGAGTGTCCGCCAATCATTACATCTACGCTATTTGCCGGCAGTTGATTGGCTAATTTCACATCGTTTTCAAATCCGAGATGGTTCACCATCACAAATACGTCGCAACTGTCTTTCAGGAAGAGATATTCTTTGGCGATTTGAAACGGGTCTTTAAACCCAAATCCTTTTGCATTATCCGGGTGTGTGTCCGGAATTCCATTGTCGTTTATGTCCAAAAAGGACACAAAGGCTGTTCTCAGCCCATTTGGGCTTTTAATTATTACATATGGTTTAATGCGAAAATCGGGTGTTTTCGGCAGATCGATATTGGCACTAAGGAAATCAAACTTCGCTTTGTGTGTGATGTTTGCAAAACCCACAAGGCGGGAGTCAAACTCGTGGTTACCCACTGCCGACATATCAAATTTCACGGCGTTCATCAGCTCAATGATGGGTATTCCCTTTTCGGGATATTGGTCGTTTGCCGGGTTTCCTGTTTGATTATCACCACCCGAAATAAGCAATAAGTTGGGGTATATATTCCGCAAACTGTCAGCCATAAAGGCAAGCCGGGGGAAATTATCAATGGCTGCGTGCATATCGTTCACGGCAAGGATTTCTATCGTTTTTGCTTTGGGAAGCTCAGCTACTTTTACTTTGCGGTTTGTGCCACAACTTATCAAAAGTGTAGTTCCAAGCAGAGCAATACCGCAGATTAGCTTTTGTGATGTTGTTATTGTTTTCATTGTGCGTTTGTTTTTTAGTTTTAATGTACAAGTGATTTCCTTCGCTCAGGGCGCCATCGGGAGCTACGCTATTGCCATAGGCATCGGTCACGATTGGCATTTTCCGGGGCAGTTTTTTGTTGCGAGCCATGTAATAGCCCCGCATTACATCCAATACTTTGGCTCCGTTATGTATCGTTACTTCCTCATCGTTGACAAATAGCTTCATAGTATTGTTTTATAGCGTTATGTTTTAAATGATTGGCGTTCAATTTCCACCTAAAATTTAAAATTGCTAAATTTAGGATGTGCTTTCAGGGCTGCCGGAAGTTCAGACGAGAGCTGATTGCCCGACAAATCGCATACAGTTAGCTTTACACATTTAGCTAATTCTGCAGGTATCTTGCCGGTGAGCTGATTTTGATTCAGTCTGAGTGTAGCCAAATTGAGACATGTGCCTATTTCAGACGGGATACTTCCAGTAAGTTTGTTTTGATAAAAACCCAAACCAATTAATTTACCTGATGCAAATAATTCGACAGGAAGCTTTCCGGTAAGACCACAATTGACTATAGTTACACTTTTCAGATTGGTCATTTTGGCCACTTTGTCGCCGGGTATGGGGCCGCCGGAATTGCTTAAAGCATTCATAGTCAGGTATTCAAGATTTGTCAAATCCCATATTGATTCAGGAAATTTTCCAATGGGTTCTTTATTTCCACCTACAGATCCAATACTGAAGTCTACCTTAAGTAATGTTAACTTGCTTAGCCTGCCAACACATTCAGGCAACCCATTTACGGGTTGATTGGGCATTGAAATGGAAAGTTCGGTTAGGTCCGCTAACTGACAAATACTTTCGGGAATTTTACCTTCATATCCATGAAGTCCCAAAACCTGTAATTTGCTTAATTGTGAAATATTTTCAGGAATAACTCCACCAAATCCTTTGAGATATAATTTTTTCAAATCAACAAGGGTGGAAAGATCCGGCAATACCGGTTTATCCATTTTTGGCTTTGTATGCACCGTAAGGGACAAATTATTCAACTTTGTCAATCTCCTAATTTCTTTAGGGATAACATTAGGAGCATCGCATTCTCTGACAAAAACAAAAAGTTGTTCCAATGCAGTCAGTCCTCCAATCTCAGCAGGTAAAATTCCGTTTACATGGTCTCCTGCAATCCGCAATGCAATCACCCTTCCTTCATCATTGGTTTTCACACCTTCCCATTCCCCAATCGGTTTCTCACTAAGCCAATTCGTAGCTTCGGACCCTTTCCAGTTAGAACCGTTCATAGATTCATAAATTTTCACTAAAATTTCCCGGTCAGTCAATTGCTTAGGTGCAGAACCACTGCAACTGATTAGGGCTATGACCATGAACAGGCATGCCATTGTTAAAAATACTTTTTTCATAATTCCTTTTTTTTGAGTTTGTATTTTTCAGTCTTACTTTTGTTTTTTTTTACTTTTTTGGGGACGAGGGACGTGTGGGACGAGGGACGACTCCTCAAGCTACCTACTTCTTACTTCCTACTTCCAGGTTCCAACTCACTAAAACTCCCTGCAATAGTCTTCTACCATTTTCCACAGCCTGTCGCTATCAACGGTAAGTACAATGCGAGCCTCCTGCGTTCCCACCGGT
>JAGPJL010000032.1:0-1168 GCA_018054455.1 Parabacteroides sp. | reverse complement strand
CCTACTTCTTACTTCCTACTTCCAGGTTCCAACTCACTAAAACTCCCTGCAATAGTCTTCTACCATTTTCCACAGCCTGTCGCTATCAACGGTAAGTACAATGCGAGCCTCCTGCGTTCCCACCGGTTGATTGCGTTCAAAAGCGACCGATTGCCCGTAAGAGAAACCGAATTGCGAATTCACATCCACATAACGTGTGACTTCCTCTGTAATTAAGGTAGGGTCCATCATAATAGCTCCTGCAATTACGTCCCAGATATAATGCACATATTCTGTATCGTCGATGTAGAGTGCGTTTAAGAAGTTACGCTTCATCATCGCTTTCAAGTCAGGATTTTTAATGATATCAGTTATTTTCTTATACCTGTCTTTTTTAAACGGCATTTTTTCGCATGCATCCAATCCTACAATAATCTGTTCCTTGAAAGGAGAACGCAGACATATTTTTGCCGCCTCAGGGTCCATCCACCAGTTAAATTCTGCGGTGGGCGTAGTGTTTCCGGGTTTAAAGAATGAACCTCCCATGTAGATTACTTTTTTAATCAATGGAATTATTTCGGGGGCCATACGGACCGCTGTTGCCAGATTTACACATGTGCCAATGGCAATGATGGTTATTTCGTTTGGACTTTTCTTTACCTCATCGATAATAAAGTTGACCGCCTTCATATCCAAAGGTTTCGCAGTTGATTCTGACCCATATTTTTGCAAATACACCGATTCCCACGATTTTGGCTCGGGATATCCCGCAGCACCTACATAAGCATCGCCAATACCAAACAAAATACGCTCGTTCTTAATGGTTTCAAAACGGCTTGGAAATATAGGGTAGCGAATGCCCGGTACAACAGGAATATGAGATTTTCCAATGTCCTCCAACTGTCGGATGGCGTAGGCAGTTCCCTCAGGAACCCAGGTATTTCCAACAACAATGGTAACCCCAATAAGATCGATATTGGGAGCATTGGCAAGCATCATCATCGTGATGCCATCATCGAAAACCTCCACCATATCGGTATCTAGGATCACTTTTTCTTTCTTTTGTGCTTGTGCAGTTGCCCCGAATAAAATCAGGCAGACGAGAGTGCTAAAAATCATTTTTCTCATAGTTGGAATTTTTAATAGGTTTGTATTTCATATAAATTTAAAAATAAAAGCCCAGTATTTA
>JAGPJL010000127.1 GCA_018054455.1 Parabacteroides sp. | reverse complement strand
TGTCCCTCTTTATTATTTATTTTGGATCAGTTAAAACCTGTTTTAAATTAGCCAAAGTGATGTCATGCTGGCTTGTTGCCATGATGCCGACACCTCCGTTTATATTCGTAAAGATACGGACAGGTTCAGTAAAACCGAATGTTGATAGATTGGTACTATTCGCTGCATCGGCCGACGTCTGCATAGACGTAAGATAATTATAGTAGGATTTAGTGATAGCGTATAAGAGTATTCTTCGATCCCAAGCCGGAGCATAATCATAATTGACTCCTGGCAGAGTTTCTCGGATAACAAGCGTGTAGCGTTGCCCGTTTATGAGATGGTCGGTAAAAGAACGCCCTCCCTGTCCCTGAATCGTTTTGTCGCCAAACAAACCATCTACCACCGAAACTTGCTCAACAAATACTGGATCTGAAGAATAGTCAAGGTTCCCCAAATCCTCAAATGGCGGTCTGGGATTATCGATACGAATAAAGTAGTAGTTCATTGTTTCGGAATTATCAGTAAAGGTGATTCGATACGTTATTTCGATTGTAGGTACTTCAATTATATTCCCGTTGGAGTCTACATAAAAGTTTGTATGATCATAAATCAGCTTGCGAGCAAAGGTTACATCCTCAATCAGTACTTTGGAAGGAATGGTTTCTTCCACCCACGCTTCACCATAGGTTGTTGTCGCTTCAATTTTGATTAAGTCGCCCGTTTGTGGTTTATAACTGGAGGAATAAATACCACCGCCATAAAATGATTTGTCGGCCATCCATTGCAAATGCTCTCGAAATATACCATTTACATGCAATGATACACCGGCATCTTTTATAATTTCGTAACGATTTGTGTCGGTAAAAAACTTTGTACGGCTGATACTGAGCATGATATTTGTGTCGGCTGATATAATCCCGTTGAGGACAAGATCAGGCTCGGGACGGTATTTTTCCATGTCTATATCCTTGTAACAGGAAAACAATAAAGCCGACAAAGCAGCAAGGACAAGAAATAGTTTTTTATTCATAAATCAAGTCAGAATTTATATGTATAGGAAACAGATGGAATAAGAGGAAACAATCCTATTGTCTGAAAACGAGGCGATATTTTTTGTTTATCTCTATCCGAATACATTGTATAGGTACGTATTGCAATCGGATTCATCCGGCAATAGGCATTCCATACACTGATATTCCAGATACCCATACGCCCTTTTTTTAAAGGACGGTAGATATTCATACCCAGATCCAACCGATGATAGGCAGGCAAGCGGACATTGTTTTTGTCTTTGTAGTAATTAACCCAATCCTCTTGGAAGGGATTAGTAGGCGCGAGCGTAGGATCTAATCCGTCTACGGAAAAGTTGAGGTAGTCTTCAAACATAAGCGTCATCCGGTTACCCGTAATATAGGTCCAACCTCCGTTTAGTTCGACCGTTTCGTTCAACTTGTAGTTGACTACAATATTGATTTTATGTCGGTTGTCATACTTGGACGGGAAGCGATTTCCTTTATTGAGTTCCGCAAACTGTCTGTCCGACCACAGCAGTCCGTAACCAAGCATCCCTGTTAGCTTTCCCGTCTTCTTCTCTACAGTCAATTCCGCACCATAAGACCATCCCCGTCCCTGTGTCAGTTTCTGATCCCAACTAACAGAAACAGGCATATATGCATAACCTTCTTTATATTCGAACAAATTACGCATATACTTGTAGAAACCTTCTACAGAAAAAGAATAACCACGAGGATGCTCGTAATACAATCCAGCTGAAACCTGATCACTCGCCAGCGGTTTGAAATTGCTGTTTACCGGCATCCAAAAGTCGGTAGGCATACTGATGTAGCTGTCGCTTATTTGTTGCACAAATTGATTCATCCGCGAATAGGAAGATTTCAAACTTAACCGGTCTGACAATGCTGTACGAAGTGAAATACGAGGCTCCCATGTTTGATATATTTTCTTTTCAACATCGAATAAGCTCAGGCGCAAACCTGCGTTTAGCCGAAATATGTCAGATATAACCCAATCGTCTTCGACATACAAAGCCATTTCGTTTGCCATTACCGACTTGCTATTGGATTCGTATCTGATAACGGTGTCGAGAATTAAGCTCTGTATGTTGTTTAGTTCGGGCAGAAAACGGTGATGAGTATAACTTGTACCAAAATTGATGTGATGCCGATCGGACAATTGATACGCAAAATGGACGCTCCCGTTCAGGTCGCTTATTCCGTTCTCACTTGTTTTTTCAATACTTAACTCTTTATAATCACTATCATCTTTTTGATTATTGCTTTCAAATACGTTTTTTCGGAGTGAAGAGGCGTAATCTACATATGAAGTGGACACATTGACATTCATCCTGTCATTGAAACGATACTGCCATTTCCCCGCGACCAGCAGATTGCCCCAGTTCATATGGGTCATGTTTTCTCTAGCAAAATGAACCTTATCATCCATAAAAGTCTGATCACCTACTTTAAAATAATCATTGCCATAATAAAACATCAAATTGGCTGTACTTCGGCTGTTGAAAGTATGGCTAAGCTTTACATTGGCATCAGTGAATGCGTATCTCCCGAAGGTCTTTTCTCCTTTGCTCTTGTTTTTCTGGTTCTTAATAGCCAATCCGGGACCTGAAATGGCTTCAAGCCATGATCGGCGGACAGATGCGGTAAACGACGTTTTCCCCTTACTAATTGGCCCACCGATATTGAAGTTGGCAGAAGTCAATCCCATCATCAGACTACCGTGATAATTATACAGATCGCCTTCGCGCGTGCGAACGTCGAGCACACTTGACAAACGTCCTCCGTAACGCGAAGGAAAGGACGACTTGTAAAATGTTACATCCTGAATGGCCTCCACATTGATGGCAGAAAATAGTCCTCCTAAATGCACAATCTTATATACAGGAATGCCGTCTAGCATGTATAGATTTTCGTCTTCGTTCCCCCCGCGCACATACATTCCCGACATTCCTTCAGTTCCTGCTGATACTCCGGGCTGTGTCTGCAAAGCTTTAATAACGTCGGCTTCTCCAAACAGGGAGGGAATACTTTTAATAGCTTCTTGCGAGAACGAGAGAACGCCCATTTGCGGGGCATTCAACGCATTAGGTTTTGATCCTGTTATACTCACTTCGCCAAGCTGTATATCTGATTTGGTCAGCATAATTTGAAGCAATGAATCTGGCGTATAACTCGCTATTGATATTGTTTTATCTTTATAGGCAACATGCGTGATTCGTAGCCTGAAATTCTTTGTTGGCGCTCGTAGATTGAAAAATCCGTTTACATCTGTAGAAGAGCCAAGATGCGTATTTGTTTCAACAATATTTACATTCGCTAATGGCAGACGGTTTGATGCATCATATATATAGCCTCTTACAACTACAAGCGTATCCGCGGCCATTACGTACATATTGCACAGGAATATCATTGTTGTTGTATACAGAATGTGCTTTAAAAAAATTATACTGTTCATGCTATCTTATATAAAGAAACAGACTTAATTCCATCTTTTATTCTTCCAGATTTAAAGATAGTACCATCGGTTCTACATATCCCGAATATTTTACAGAACGCGATTTTGTAGTATAAACACCTTCAAACTTTAGTCTTGTCAATTCAATGTTGTTCGGATTTACTGTTTTTGTCAGGTCTGATATAATTTCGGTTTTTGCTTCACCATTTATTATGTTTAAGAACGTCAAAACAGCTTGCGGTTTTTCTGAACTGCCCCTGGAGACAAATTGAACCTTCTTGTTTTCCAGCGTATCACCGTTTATTACCAGAATTAAATTTCGACCTAATGTTGCGTCGGGGAATGTCCCTTCCATATAACCATAGGGATGGTGATAATCATCAGGATTAGCTTCATCGTTTCCGCATGAAAGAAGTGAAAGTGGTAAAATTAAAAGGAAGTAAAATAGCTTCTGTTTCATAGGTAATAAGTATTATTAGTGAGATGGATTAGTGACACTGAATCTATTTTTTTAAGAATAGATTAACTAATTGCAAACATAAAGTAATAAATTATAAACCAAAAATATAATAAGTTAATAAGTGATAATTGAGTTAGCTTTTTCGTTACAGCTAAAAATACGGATTTGTTAATAATATTTGTCATTCATTTAATTTCTGGCTATTTTTGTGTCAGTATTCTATATGATGAAAATACGGCAAAAGCACGTAAACATCATTGGATGTTTATGATAACTGTTGAATGGCATGAAAAACTCAATTCTTGAACAGGTTCGTTTGGAACTTAAAAATAGTGTAGACGAGAAAACCCTGGATACTGCGCAGCATTTCTTCAAAGAGCAAATTACTGCTTATGGTGTAAAAGTGCCGGTTGTTAATAAAATAAGCAGCGCATTCCTCTCCGAAATAAAAAGTAAATCCAAACAAGAAGTCTTTGACTTATGCGAAGAGCTTTGGCGTTCTGGCATGCTGGAAGAATCGTTTATTGCCTGCAGTTGGTCGTATGCCATCTGTAAGAAATTTGAGCCGTCCGATTTTGAAGTCTTCGAGCGTTGGGTGCAAAACTATGTAGATAACTGGGCATCTTGCGATACTTTATGTAATCACACTGTTGGGGAGTTTATTGAAATGTATCCTCAATTTCTGTCTAAACTGAAAGAATGGGCAACTTCCGAAAACCGTTGGATGCGTCGCGCAGCAGCCGTTACGCTGATAATTCCGGCACGGAAAGGATTATTCCTGAACGACATTTTTGAAATAGCCGAGCTACTACTTGCGGATAAAGACGATTTGGTGCAAAAAGGTTACGGTTGGATGTTGAAGGCAGCAAGCCAAGCCTACCAGACAGAAGTTCTTGATTTTGTAATAAAATACAAGACCACGATGCCCAGAACAGCCCTTCGCTACGCCATTGAAAAAATGCCGCAGGAGATGAAAGCGCAAGCCATGAAAAGATAAACCTGCGATATACAAAATCAACCAACAAATCAATGCGGACAAACTCAGCTGTTTGTGTTCAGGAAGTCACTTTTCTGGGCATACTCGGAATTATCGGCATAGATATACAATACACTGCCGCCTTTAATGGCATCGATGATTTTGGCGCTGACTGCTTCGGGTAGTGCCGGACACCCCTGGCTGCGGCCTAACCTTCCTGTATTGGCAATTACCGAAGGATTGGAATAGGCGGCTCCGTGGATCACAATGGCGCGCTCTTTAGCCCGGTCGTTGAACCCTTTTTCCAGTCCGTCGAGGATAAGGGAGTAACCGTTTTTCCCGTTGTAGGTGTTCTCGGTTACATAAAATCCGAGGGAGCTTTGATACGAGCCCGTCTTATTGGAGAAGGAAGTGGCATAATTGGCGCCGCTGTTCCTGCCGTGCGAGACAACAGAGGAATACAATAAACAGCGCCGATCCATATCCAATACGAAAAGACGTTCTTCCGAGGACGGTTTAGTGAAGTCGATCAGCGTCATGATATTTTTCCGGTGCGCAATCTTTTCGTAGCCGGAAAGCGCCTGCTCAAAAGCTGGGTAACTCACCCGGTCGGACAACTGCATATCCATATACAACTGCATGCTGCCGGACAATTTGTTGTCGGCGGCTTCTACCCAGGAAGTTGTTGAGGAGAAATGAACTGGAGTCAGTAAAAACAATAAAAACAATACAAATCTATACATAAAAAAAAATTACGTGTGCAAAGATATACTATTATTCTGTGCAACAACCTATTCCAGTACAAAAACTATTGTTTTTTCTTCCGGCGCCCATTCGTATATAAATTTGGCATGTGAGGTGGCATTACGCACACACATGTGCGAACGAGGCGTTGTGCCCAGGCTCGGACTATACTCGATCAGGGCCGTACGAGGTACATTCACGGGTATGCCATGCAGGTAAGCGCCGTTGGTAAAACGGCTTGCCCAGGGAGCGAAGCCTCCTATTTCGGTAGAACCGTCTTCATGGTATATCATCTTTTGCTTCTTCTCCTGGATAAGAAAAATTCCTAACGGAGTTTCCTGAGCGTATGGGGGACGGTGCAAGCCGGAGGTTATGGGATTCATGCTGCGTACCAGCCACTTTGAACCGACTTTTTCCAGCGTGGCGATATTCTGGTTGAGCCGATCAACAAAAACGGCATGGCTGAAAGTGATGGTGTCACCAATCACTTTGACGTATTTTTTTGGTACCAGCCACTCTTCGTCTGAGCACAGGGGACGTACACGGGCTAAACCGCCTTCTTCTCCGATGTATCTGACTGGCGAGCCGTCGCGCCCGTAACGTTCTCCAGTTACCGTATCAGCGGGATGAAACAGGGGAACGGATTGAAAACGCTCTACTCCCTGCATGTCTGTTATGCGCTTGTAGACGTTGCGTTTGTATTGTTTGACCAGTGGGGCTTCGCCATTCCTATTCTTGTAGTTTTGCAGGATAGCCCAATTATTTTGGCCCAGTTGTACCGAGTCCAGTAGAAGCAACCGGTCGTGGATCTTGTCCCATTGGAAACTCCGGACCGTATCTTTGTAAGGGTATTCATCGGCCAGTGCATGCTCGTTGTAAAGCAGTTCCTTTTCGATGACGATTATAATGGGTGCTGGCGGGGCGGTGGTTATGGAGTCAGATATGGAATCGGGTGCGTTGCTTTCTTCCAACACGGATGTGTGCTCCTTTTGTGAGCAAAAGGAGAAAATAAATAAGAACATCAGTAACGGTGAAAGCAGGCGAACTCGCTTCATCATATATCAATAGTTCGTTAAATAATTATTTTGCCAGTAAGAAACAATATATTGTCGTTTATCTTATTTTCCATAGGGAAAATGCTATTATATAAGCTCTTACAAAGTTAATCGAAATTTTGTAATTTTCAAATAATCCAATTTTTATCTACCACTTCTCACTTTTAGGGTCAGAACCCTTTGTTCATGGGGAAACAAGGAGTGACAGATGCAAGGTGACGGATCACCGGCATCTGTCACCTGTCATTATTTTTCGCCGGCTGCCGGTTGCGGGGCCCGTCTGTATTCCGTTTGATTGCCTCTGCCCAACTTTATAAGTACCCCTTGCTCCACATACCCGTTCAGCTGTTGTATAGCCTTATTCTTTAGTTGACCTGTAAGTTTGGAATAGTCGATTCGTTTGATGTACGGATTCTCATCCAGGTACTGATCCAGTAACTTCCTGAGATAAATAGCTCCGTAGGGCTTCGAATTGTTAAAGCCATATTCTGCCCTTTCCAGGTCGAATCTTAAACGCCTCGACAACCAGGCCGAGCCTTTAAAATTAAGTCCCGACATTGAAATGGATGGCGACCGGATCTCACTTTTTGCCATAACCTGACGTTTGGCCTTTAATTTAGGCGATAAAGTTCCCAAAGTACCCCATTCCACATTATAACCTTCCGAAATGCGCAAAAGCATCTCATGGGTATATTCTTCCAGCACACCCTGAACCTCACCTCTGCTAAAACCTGTGCGCAGGGCAATGGAGTCCACTATCTTGTCGGCTTTGATCGTTCCCTTCGATACGGCACGGGGATGAAGTGGTTTTTGTTTTCCATCTTTTTCGGGATTGGGGTTTTCACGCATGTCATAATAGATACTCATAACTTTATACTTGTTTTATTACCTTTTTACTCCAACAATTAGGTCGTTTCATCGGTATGATTAGTTGTTAACCAAAGATATATTCTTCGTCTCTCAGCTGAGGGACCATGATCACGCAGCTGTGTGACCATGGTCCTCCATCTGTGTGACCATTGTCCCCCATATGGAAGACGAAGAAGTTCTCACATGCAAATATACTAAACTATTAAGTAAAAAGAGCTAATTTAAAAGTAATAATTATTTATCTCCGAAGAGCTCTTTCGTGCGCATATTATTTGTAAAACCTGGCATCCGGGTAGTACCTTCACGAAAACAATTAAAAATAAATGCGATGAATATTAGTTATTTTAAAGAATCGACGTTGAAAAAAAGTATCCGCAACATTTCGTTTTCGGATGTGATGGAGTGTATGAAGGAAGAATCGGGCAGGGCAAAGGCAGGCCTGCTTGCAAAACGG
>JAGPJL010000031.1 GCA_018054455.1 Parabacteroides sp. | reverse complement strand
TTAAACCCGAAGATGCAGCTAAGCCCGGAAATCCATGGATGCCTAAGGGTGATCAGATTTACGATCTTTTCTTGAAAGATACAGATCCGTCACTGGTATTCTTCGAAATGGACGTATACTGGACTGTGATGGGACAAAATGATCCTGTTGAATACATGCGTAAGCACCCAGACCGTATCAAAGTATTACATATTAAAGACCGGGCCATATTTGGACAGTCTGGAATGATGAACTTTGAAATGATCTTTAAACAGGCTTATGCTAACGGAATAAAAGATTATTTTGTGGAATTGGAAGGGTTGAAAGATGGTATGTCTCAGTTTGATGGTGTGAAGGGATGTGTAGATTATCTTTTAAATGCTCCTTTTGTAAAATAAAAGTTGTATGAAATAGGAAAAGACTCCTCGGATAACCCGCAGGAGTCTTTTTTTTATTTCTTGACAGGGCATTATTTTTTGAATACAAGATACACGGCGCAAACCATCAGAATACATGCCAGTGCGTGATTCCATTTAAGGCTCTCTCCCTTAAAAGCCATTGTGCTGAATATAATAAAAATAACCAGGGTGATTACTTCCTGGATGATTTTCAACTGAATCAAACTAAACGGACCCCCATTTTCGCGGAACCCTATCCGGTTGGCCGGAACCTGAAAACAATATTCCAGAAAAGCGATAGACCAACTGAATGCTATTACTCCCAAAAGCGGAAGCGAATCAAACCAGCTAAATTGCTGTTTCATTTTCAAATGACCGTACCATGCGAAGGTCATGAAAATATTGGATAGAATCAATAAACCGATTGTTATAAATCCTTGCATTTTATTTCTTTTTACGTGGTAAATAATCGTCCTGAATGTGCGACATGCTGCCCCATATGTTGTAACGCGCATGGGGATTAATTTCTTCGAGTTTGGCTAATATCCCTTTTAGATCCGGTCGGCTGGAAGACGATTCGTGTGGACAATTTTTTATTTGTTTCTTATATTTTTTCCATTCAGCAATGCGCATTAACTCTTTTTCTTCAACCAGGCAAAGAGGGCGGATTATTGTCATGTCAAATTTATCCATCTTTAAACGAGGAGGCATTGTTCCGAATGCCCCTTGAAAAGTCATGTTCATAAGCAGGGTTTGAATGATATCATCCTGATGATGCCCCAAGGCTATTTTATTGCATTTATATTGTTTGGCAATGTCGAACAGTGCTTTTCTTCTCGTCCACGAGCAAAGGAAACAAGGAGATTTGCGCTTATCAGTTGATGAATCAAACGATGTTTCGTGGACAATAAAAGGAAGGTTGTGCTCTTCCGCGCAACTACGAAGGTATTCCATATCAGCATTATAGGGAATATTGGTCATAACAATATGAGCTACCACAACCTCAAACTTCGGACGAAATATTTTCATTCTTCGTCCAAGTAAATCCACAAGCGCTAATGAATCCTTTCCTCCCGAAAGGCCTATTACTATTCGGTCTCCATCTGCAATCAGATCGTATTCCCAGATTGCTTTTTGTACTTTTGCCTCAACCTTTCGGAAAAGGAGTTCTTCTTCAGTTAGTATTGCCATAATTTTTTTATCGGGTGCAAAATTAGGCAAAAAAAGAATTTGTTATTCGTATACTAACCATATTTAACTTGCTTATTCGTAATTAATAAAGACAACGACTGCTGGTTATTTTTAATTATTCCTGTATACGTGAACAAAAAAATTCATATCTTTGAATCTCTGTAACTATAAACAAAGAAAAGGCAAAATGAATCGGTTATCTATAAAACTTCTGTTTGTGGCAGGTAGTGCGTTACTATTCTGTGGATTAAAGGCACAAAGTCTGGACCAGGCGAAGAAGTTGTATAATGAAGGGAAATTTGAAGAAGCGAGACCTGCGTTTGAGAAATTAGTGGAACGTGCTCCCAACAATTCATCTTATAATCAGTGGTATGGGGTTTGTCTGTATGAAACCGGAGATAAGAAAAACGCGGAAAAATACTTAAAGGTTGCGGCCAAACGAAACGTTCAGGAAGCTTATCGTTATCTGGGCGAACTTTGCTATGAAACATACCGTTTCGAAGAGTCTGTAGAAATGTATCAGGAATACATTGATCTGCTAACAAAGAAAAAGCAAGAGACTTTGCCATGGGAGCAAAAACTTGAACTTTCCAAAAATGCTCTTCGTATGATGGAAAAAACGGAGGATATCCAGATTATTGACAGTGTGGTTGTTGATAAAGAATCATTTCTTTCTGTTTATAAATTAAGCGAGGAAAGTGGTTCCCTGATGATGTTTTCCGATTTCTTTCAACTTAAGAACGGCTTGGAGTCTACTGTGTATATGAACCAGAGACAGGATAAGATTTTTTATGCCCAGAATACACCCGATAATCAGTTCTGCTTGTTTACGCAATCGAAATTGATGGACAAATGGGGCGACAAGAAAATGTTACCGATGAATGTAAACAGTGCTAGTAACGAGAATTATCCTTTTGTACTGACAGATGGTGTAACTATATATTATGCCAGTACAGGAAATAGTTCGCTAGGAGGATATGATTTGTTTGTTACCCGTTACAATATTAGTTCGGATAGTTACCTGGTGCCTGAGCAGATGGGAATGCCTTTCAATTCGCCTTTTAATGATTATATGATGGTCATTGACGAAACGAAAGGATTGGGCTGGTTTGTTTCAGATCGCTTTCAGTCCGAGGGTAAAGTTTGTGTTTATCTTTTTATTCCAAACGCTGAACATAAAAGACTTGAAACGGAAGATGTTGAGCTGAAACGTTCGCGGGCAGCCATCGCTTCAATTAAGGATTCATGGACGGCTAATGCTACTTATTCAAATTTGATTCAATTAGCTCATCAGGAAATTCTTTCAGGAACAAACGAAGTAAAGAAAGATTTTGATTTTGTTGTATCAGACAATCTTGTTTATTATACACTTAGTGATTTTGCAAGTCCTGAGGCCAAGAATTATTTTGAAAAAGTAATAGCTTTACGTAAACAGATTGACGAACTGAATGGTAAGTTGGCCGACATGCGCAAGTCCTATAAGGCGGGAAATAAAACGGATAAGGAACGGCTTGCTCCATCCATTCTTCAAGCGGAAAATCAATTGGAGGAATTAGCTAATCAACCGCATGAACTCGAAAAGAAGGCTCGTAACGCTGAAGTAATATTTCTTCGTAACAAACGTTGATAAACTGGATTAAAACCATAAATATATGATACTTGATATTGCCATCGTTGCTTTTTTACTCGTTGTCGCTATTGTTTTATTGCTGTTGGAGATATTTTTGCTCCCTGGAATAACAGTTGCGGGCATTGGAGGCTTCCTTTTTGCTGCGGGAGGTGTAGCGTATGCCTACAGCAAATTGGGCTTATTAGCCGGTAATATCAGTTTGATTTCGGCAGGATTAGTCTTTGCCATTTCTTTTTTCTGGTTACTCAGGTCTAATTCTTTTAGTAAGGTGGCCCTTAAAAAGGAAGTAGACGGCAAATTGGTTTCCAGTCGTGATTTGGGAATAGAACCGGGTGACGAAGGTATTACATTATCACGTCTTAATCCGATGGGTAAAATCAAGGTTAAGGGTATAACTGTAGAAGCAAAATCCTTTAATGGATTTGTGGACGAAAATATCCCTGTGGTTGTAGTTAGGATAGATGCCAGCAATGTATTGGTAAAAATAAAAGAATAAATAGTATTCACACTTTAAATGAAATGTCTATGGAAATGACCTTCTTACCGTTGATCCTTTTAGGTGCCGCGGTATTGCTTTTATCCATTTTCTTCTACTATGTGCCGTTTCTGTTATGGATATCGGCCAAAGTATCGGGAGTTAACATCTCCCTTATTCAATTATTTCTTATGCGTATACGTAAGGTACCTCCTTATATTATAGCAAGAGCGATGATTGAAGCACACAAAGCCGGTTTGAAACAGCTTACCCGCGACGAGCTGGAAGCTCACTATCTGGCTGGCGGACATGTGGAAAGAGTTGTTCATGCGTTGGTTTCTGCATCTAAAGCAAACATTGATTTGTCTTTTCAGATGGCAACAGCAATTGACCTTGCCGGCCGTGATGTGTTTGAGGCTGTGCAGATGTCTGTAAATCCCAAAGTAATCGATACTCCTCCTGTAACCGCTGTGGCCAAGGATGGTATTCAGTTGATTGCCAAAGCCCGTGTTACCGTTCGTGCCAGCATTAAACAGTTGGTGGGTGGTGCAGGCGAAGAAACCATATTGGCTCGTGTTGGCGAGGGCATTGTTTCTTCCATTGGTTCTTCAGAAAGTCATAAAACTGTATTGGAAAATCCGGACTCTATCTCTAAACTGGTTCTCCGCAAGGGTCTGGATGCAGGTACTGCTTTCGAAATTCTTTCCATTGATATAGCAGATATTGATATTGGTAAGAATATTGGTGCATTCCTTCAGATGGATCAGGCACAGGCCGATAAGAATATTGCACAAGCAAAGGCTGAAGAACGCCGAGCTATGGCTGTTGCTCAGGAACAGGAAATGAAGGCAAAAGCCGAGGAGGCACGTGCTAAGGTTATCGAAGCAGAAGCTCAGATTCCTCAGGCTATGGCCGAAGCTTTCCGTAACGGAAACCTGGGTATCATGGATTATTATAAAATGAGAAATATTGAAGCGGATACAAATATGCGTGATTCAATTGGCAAACCGGCTTCAGGACCTTCCAAACCTTTAAAAGATTAACTGACGTGCGAGTAATTCCTGCTTCAGAACTTATTATTAATGCAGATGGAAGTGTATTCCATCTGCATTTAAAGCCCGGACAACTAGCCGAAAAGATTGTGTTGGTTGGCGATCCGGAGAGGGTATCAGCGGTGGCATCTTGCTTCGACTCGATTGAGTGCGAAGTATCCAATCGTGAATTTCATTCTGTAACCGGTATGTTCGGCGAGAAAAGAATTTCTGTTGTCTCCCATGGTATTGGAACCGATAATATTGATATTGTTCTAAATGAACTGGATGCGCTGGTTAATATTGATTTTTCATCCCGAACGGTTAAAGATAAATTCACCCAGCTTACGCTTGTGCGAATTGGTACATCGGGAGGTTTGCAGCATTTTGTTCCTGTTGGAACTTATGTGGCGGCAGAAAGATCGGTTGGTTTTGATGGGGTTATTTACTTTTATGCAAACAGTGAAACTGTACGAGATCTCCCATTCGAAGAAGAGTTGTACCATCAGCTACAATGGAAAATTTCGGGGATTCGTCCTTATGTTGTGACTGCCGATAAATCGCTTATCGAGCAAATAACAAAGGATGATATTATTCGTGGTGTTACGATTGCTGCCAACGGTTTTTATGGTCCTCAGGGACGCGAACTCCGTTTGCAATTGGCAGATCCGGAGTTGAATAAGAAGATTGAAGCTTTTAATTTTAAAGGAAGCCAGATTACCAATTTTGAAATGGAGAGTTCTTCTCTTGCCGGCCTCTCTTCCTTGATGGGGCATCGGGCGATGACTGTCTGTTGTATTATCGCCGGAAGAGTCGATAAAAACATGAATACCGATTACAAGGATAGTTTACCGGTTCTTATAGATAAGGTACTTAACAGGATATAAAAAAAGAGGGTGAACTCACATTGTGATACACCCTCTTTTTTTTACTCATACGGCTTCGGCTGCTTACATGAAACCTTGTTCTTTTAATACGTTGATAAAGGCCTCAGAGAAGAACTCATTGTTTTTCTTTGTATACCGAACATCAGTAAATACCTGCGCCAACGTTTCTTTGTTGTTTTCCAGAACAAACTTTTTATTATCTGCCAGCGCTTCTTTCGATTCATATAAACGATTGATATCGTCTGATGTATAATCAGCGTACGTTTCGTTGTGTATAATAGCCTCTAATGGAAGTCTTTCTACCTGATCGGGCATTCCGTCGGGATACCCTACAGTAACTGTGGTTATCGGTACAACCAGTCTGGGAATCTTAAGCGCTTCAATTATTTTATCCGCATTGTAAGTGGTAGTGCCAAGGTAACAGATTCCTAATCCCATCTCCTCTGCTGCATTACAGAATGTTTGAGCAACGAGCATCGAATCTATCACAGCTGCCATGAAGGTTTGGAAGTTGTCGAATCCTGGTTCCGCATTTCGTTCGGCACACCATTTTACAAAACGGTTTACATCTGCGCAAAAGGTTATAACAACTGGAGCGTTTGTTATCATTGGCTGGTTGAAATGTGCCGGAGCCAGCAATTGTTTCTGTGTATCGCTCCGGGTAACAATCATGCTGTAAAGCTGCATGTTTCCCGTGTTCGATGCGCGGCAAGCAACTTCCAGTAATTCGTTCAGCACTTCGTCTGTAATATCTTTTTTCAGATACTTGCGCACAGTACGTCTGTTTTTTAGTCCTTCAATCATATCTCAGTCCCTTTTATATATAGCGCAAATATAATCAACATTTTGCAATTACCGGCGTTTCTTCCTTATACGTCTGATAAACATCCAGTACCCGGAAATTGGAAGGGTCGATCCAAATAAGGCAGCGAAGAATGTAAGTAGTTTGGTGATAAAGCCTCCCCACGATCCGGTATGTAGGACATATACCCATCCGTTCATTTCCCGTTGATCATCGTCATTGTAATAAGAAACTGATGTTATTTTACTCGTTTCAGGATGAAAGTTGTATATATCGGTTGCCCGTTCGTGCAGCGCGGTAAACGGAAGAACAGTCGCTTTGTCCTTTCCCAGACGAATATATTGATTGTCTGGAGCTTCTTTACGGACCTGGCTAATCATATCGTCCCACTTTATGTTCTTTGAGATCTTCTTAGCTTCCGCCTTTCTTTTATTTTGGCGTTTATCTTCTCCGCTTTTGTTTTTTTCGTGTTTACCTTCCGACATTTCAATATTGAATAGCTTTCCAACGGCGTTACGGTACCAGTCAAAACTCCACATCAATCCGGTTAACGATAATGTGAGTAGAACGATACTGACATACGCACCTGCAACTGAATGCAGATCGTACAGTTTACGGGAAAATCCTGCTTTACGTTTAAGGGTAAGACTGGATTGAATATTTTTCTTTTTACGGGGAAACCACAGATAAATGCCGCTTAGCAACAACACAACCATAAACAGAGTCGATACGCCTACAATCCATTTCCCGGTAGTTCTGGAGCTGTCCATCAGCCACCGATGAAGCGACATCACTTTAAAGAAGAAGGTTTCGCGGAAAGAAGAAATAGCCAAAACTTCTCCAGTATACGGATTAATAAAAGCCGATACCCTGAATCCCTCTTTTAAGGTAGCCACAGCAGTCCGTTCCGGATCGTTGAACAATTGAAGTTCCGATACACTGTTATCCGGAAGTTGTTTGTTTACCAGGTCGACCAATCTATCCAGAGGAATAGGAGAGGCTGTTGTATTTTCAACATAATAACGAGACGGATAGAGCAGTTGATTTATCTCGTCATCAAAAACAAGGATTGCCCCTGTAAGGCAGACAATCGTTAAAACGATTCCTGCCGGCAGGGACAATATCAGGTGAATATATTTTATTGCTTTCTTCATAGATTAAAACCGATAACTTACAACAGCCGCTGCGTTAAAGGGATCGGTTGGATTGATGTATCCTCCACGGTAGTACGAGGTATATCCCATGCTGTTAAAGATATTATTAAATAATCCTCTTATCTGAAACTTATCGAAAGCATACGCAATCTGAGCATTTACGGTTGTATAGGCATCCAGATCAAAAGGCTTAACGTTTGGAGTTGTATTGGTGTGAGTAGCCTTGTACGTATATTCGTTAACAGGGCGTTCGCCAACATAATAACCACCCAGACCAAGAGAAAGTCCTTTCAAAGCACCTCTGTTTACTGTATAATGAGCCCATCCGTTAGCCGTATGTTTCGGAGCATTCATCGGAGCAGAACCTTCATGGTAAGCAGGGCTGTCCTGATACTTTGCATCCAGATAGGCATAACCAAAGATTACCTGAAAGTTTTCAAGAATACGGCCGGTTAATTCTGTTTCGATACCACGACGCATTAAATTACCCGCTTTTGCGTATTTGCCAGTGGCAGTCCAGCTGTCGTCATACACTGCATAAGCAAGATTTTCGTTCATGATATGGAAGAAAGTAAGATTGAACCGAAGACGGTTGTTTAGCCAGTCAGATTTGATACCAGCCTCAAACTGATCGGAACGGGAAGCACCTACAGGCGAATTGTCTTCCATCATGTTGGCAGCCGAACGTAAATCGGTTGTGCTGGCGTACGATCCAAATACATTCAAGCCCTTGACTGGTGTTATAATTATACCAGCCATTGGATTCCAGGCATCACCGGAAACAAATCCGGCAGAGGTATTTGTTTTACTATTGCCGTAGCTATAACGAATACCTAGCGTTGCTTTTACATATTTATTAAACGTAATTACATCTTGAGCCATTAATCCGTAGCTATACGAGTCGGCTATATCCGCATCGCCGGCGGCTAATGAACCGATTCTTGAAGGAATTACATTATTGATTGGAAGCAACACGTCAATCGTATCCACTAATACAGACCCGTAGGCAACTGTTTCGGTATGATTTGTGCGGTAGTCGAAACCAGTCTGGAAAGTATGTTTTATTTTTCCGGTAAATACATCACGACCAATCAAGTCAATTTGCAAAGCATTGTTGTCGTCGGCACGGGTAGAACGAGTCAGCGAACGGCTGCGTAAATTGTAAGCACCTGTTTTGGCTACATTCTTTAGTGTTGAAGTGCTGGCTCCTGTATTGTCTGTATCTAATGTAGAACCAAAGAAAGCGATACGTACACTGAACAAATCAGATAAAGAACGGTCAAAGCGCAAGGCATAAGTAAGATTGTTTGTCATCGCCCGATCCGTATCAAAACCAAGAAAGTTGTTATTCGGCATTTTGTACAGTGCATTTACACTGTCGGCAGCCAGATTAACTGTTCCCCGGTCTGGGGTACGGGTATCATGTAAATAATCCATTTCTACAGTAACGGTAGTTTTGTCGTTCGCCTTCCAGGCAAGAGACGGATTTATATAGATACGATCTTTGGTAACACTCTTCCGGTAACTGTCCGACCGTTCGTATGCACCGTTAACGCGGAAAGCCACCGTTTGGCTTTTATCCAGTACCGTTTGCACATCGAAAGTAGGGCGGAACTGTCCCCAGCTGCCACCGCGAAGACTTATTTCTCCGGCATTTAAAAACTTAGGTGTTTTTGTGGCAATATTAATTACCCCGCCAGCGCTACCCAAATCGTTGCCAATACCTTGCGTAATAGCCGCTGTTCCCTTAAGAACCTGAATGCTTTCAATACCTTGCATATCGGTAAGGAAACCTCCACCACGAAAATCGGATTGTACACGGACACCATTCTTTAAAGTAGGAATACCCCTGAATCCACGGGTAGATAAGCTTTCCTGCGCATTACCAAAAGAGGCAAACTGAGTAACACCCACCACATTGCGAACTGCATCAGTAATAGTCATATTACCTTGTTCCTCAATTACCTTATTCGAAATCACAGAAATACTTTGTATTTGTTCGCTTGGACGCAGAGGTAAGCGGGTTATTGAATTTAATTTTTCCGGTTGTTTCTCCCGTATACCGAATACTTCAATGTCTGTAAGTTCATTAACATCGGGCTTCAGTTCAAACCGAAGAACGGCTGGTCTGCCGTCAGTAAGCTCTGCTTCCAGCGTTTGCTGCTTGTATCCGATAAAACGTACGGTTACATGTCTTTTTCCCGAAGGTATCTGATTAAAAAAGAAAGTCCCTTCACTGTCTGTTGTTGTTCCCACCAACGACCCTTCAATATATACGGCAGCGGCAGGGAGTGGTTCGCCTTTTTCGTCGACAACGCGCCCTTTAATAACAGGTACCAGCGCATCCTTTGCAAAGGATGTACAGGCAATCAATATAGAGAAAAATAACAATACAACTTTTTGGGTTCTCATATATAATTTGTTTATGTTGTTTTATGATTACAAAGGTCTTAAGAAGCCGGATAAGCCACAATCACCTTAAATAATGAATTATTACCCTGAAAACCTGCTTAAAAGCATAAAATTCAATTCTTGATACCTATATGTTGGTATTTAGAGAATAATTGCTAAGTTTGCATTGCAATGTTCCGTAACCGTAATCGCGGGGAGGATTAAAAGGGAATCGGGTGTAAATCCCGGACAGTCCCGCTGCTGTAAACTTCATAACGTACCGGACAATTTCTTTGCCACTGTTTATTTTGAACGGGAAGGCGTACGGATTACGGAAGTAAGTCAGAAGACCTGCTTTGCATCATATTTCATAAGCTTCGAGGAAAGGCTACTGAATCGTATGAATTTATATTCATATCTTTTTTACACATCCTGTTGCTTCAAATATGATTTATAGTTCTGTTTTTTAATTATCTGCCATAATAATTAGGAAAAGAAGCATGAATTTGAATTCGGGATGAGCTCCGTTTCAGGTTCGTGCTATCTTAATTTGTATCAATCCATGCTACCCGTATATCCCTAATTAAATTGAAATTAGTCTCCAAACAGTATGTAGTTAACCGCTAAACCGCTATTACTAAGGCGGAATAAACTTACTATGAACTCATTTCTCAACCGCGTGATAATAATCACTCAATTGAGTGACAATTATACTCCATCCGAGTGATACTTATCACCCAACTGGGTGTTAAGTTTATGATAGAATATTTAAAGACTAATGATAGGTTATAAAAGACTAATAACCGGATAAACCAAGGCTAATGTTCCTAAATAGTGTAAACTCTTCTGTATATTGATTTGTTTAGTAAAAGGAAAGTGTGTTTATTTGCATGTATAATATAGAAAATACTTGATGATGAAAAAATTAATCTTATTAGCATTTGTAGCCGTTATGGCAAGCGCCTTTGCAATTCCTGCAAATGCACAGCTAAAATTTGGAGTGAAGGGTGGAGTTAATATTGCTTCAGTAAGCTTTAGTAATGATGTTATTGATCCGAGTAATGTAACCGGATTTCAAGTTGGACCGATGATTGAAGCAATGTTACCAGTTGCCGGTTTTGGTTTTGATGCAGCTGTTCTTTATTCACAAAAAGGACTTGAATTTGAAAATGAAAGCATGAAAACCGATTTTATCGAAGTTCCCGTAAATTTGAAATTGAAACTAGGAGTACCCGTTGCTAAGTTATATTTGGCGGCAGGTCCTTATGTAGGATTCCGTGTGGGGGGCGATAAGATATGGAATGTAATAGACAACCAGATCGAAGCCAAATCATTTAGTGCAGGATTAAATTTCGGTGGAGGTGTTGAAGTCTTGAATCACTTACAGGTTGGACTTAATTACGGATTGGGATTAACAAACAACTATGGACTGGAGAAAGCTAGTCTTGATGGAGAAGGTAAGGCCCGTACATGGTCCATTACTGCAGCGATATTGTTTTAACAAACGAATATAAAGAGGGCCGGACTTTCAGAAGTCCGGCTTTTTTTGTTATTTTGAGGTCTCAAAGAACAAAGAATGAAATACGCAGATGTCATCTTACCTCTTTCGCTTGCTAATAGTTATACGTATCGTATCCCCGAAGATATGGTTGCGTCTGTTGCAGTGGGTTGCCGGGTAGTTGTTCATTTTGGGAAAAGAAGGTATTATACAGCTATAGTACTGGAGGTGCATAACAGACAGCCGGATGCCGGAGTCGACGTGAAGGAAATCTATGCCCTTTTAGATGCATCGCCTATTCTGCGTCGCCCTCAGCTTCGTTTTTGGCAGTGGCTTTCCGAATACTATTTATGTAAATTGGGAGATGTCTATAAGGCAGCCTTACCATCTGGTCTTAAATTGGAAAGCGAAACATCCGTTACTTGCAAGGAAGATTTTGAAGCACACTTTCCATTACGCCCCGCAGAGCAGTCGGTTTTAGATGCTTTTGCCGGAAAGGAAAAGCTAACGGTTTCAGAACTGGAAAAGAAAACAGGTCTACGGAATGTTGTGCCAACCCTCTCTTCTTTACTTTCCTATGGAGCCATCGAAGTACAGGAAGAAATGAAACGAGGATTTGCCCCTAAAATGGAAACCTTTGTCCGGCTTGCCGAAGCTTACCGCACAGATGAAGCCCTGCAGGAGGCTTTCTTGTTATTGAAACGGGCCAGAAAACAAGAGATGATGCTTGTCTGCTACCTCGATTTAAGTCATGTTCTTAATCCTGCACTGGCAGCCGAATTATCAAAAAAAGAGCTAATAGAACAAAGCGGATACTCTGTTAGTGTATTGGATGGATTGGTAAAACGCGGGATATTGGAATATTACGAAAAGGAAGTCGGACGATTGCAAGTATCGGTCTGCCGTATTCAACCGCCTCTTCCTCTATCGTCCGATCAGGAAAGAGCCTATTCCGAGATTCATGAATCGTTTAAAACAAAAGAAGTCTGTTTGCTGCATGGAGTTACTTCAAGCGGTAAAACAGAAATATACATTCGCCTTATTTCCGAAGCACTTCAGTTAAACAGGCAAGTCCTTTACCTTCTGCCGGAGATAGCAATCACCACACAGATAACCAGTCGACTTGCAAAAATATTCGGAGATAAGCTGCTTGTTTATCATTCCAAATATTCCGACAATGAACGGGTGGAAGTCTGGAATAAATTACGATACGGAAAAGAGCCCCGTGTAGTTTTGGGTGTGAGATCGTCGTTATTCCTTCCATTTAATGACCTGGGTTTAATTATAGTAGATGAAGAGCATGAACCGGGGTACAAACAACAAGATCCGGCTCCCCGCTATCATGCCCGTAATGCGGCTATTGTATTGGCCAATATGCACGGAGCAAAAACTCTTTTGGGTTCGGCTACGCCATCTATCGATTCCTACTTTAACGCGGCAACCGGAAAGTATGGTTTGGTAACCCTCGATTCACGTTTCGGAGATAAAGAAATGCCGGCAATCATTACAGTGGATATAAAAGAGCTGAGGCGGAAAAAGATAATGAAAGATACGCTTTTTTCACCACTGTTGGTCGAAAAGATAGGAGATGCCTTGAGTAGAAATGAACAGGTTATTCTCTTTCAGAATCGCCGGGGATTTGCACCCGTAATTGAATGTAAGGCTTGTGGCTGGGTACCTCATTGCATAAATTGCGATGTGAGCCTTACCTATCATAAATACAGGAACCAGCTTGTTTGCCACTATTGCGGATATACGTATCAACTACCGCCTGTATGTCCGGAATGCAAAGCCACGGATTTAAAAATGATGGGGGTGGGTACAGAAAAGGTGGAAGAAGAGATCGCTCAGCTGTTTCCTCAGGCAAAAGTAGATCGGCTCGATTTTGATACAGCACGTACCCGAACGGCATACGAACGAATTATCGACGATTTTGATAAAGGAAAGATTTCCATCCTTATAGGAACACAAATGGTTTCGAAAGGACTCGATTTTGATAACGTAAGTGTGGTTGGTATTATCAATGCCGATAATCTGTTGAACTATCCGGATTTCCGTTCTCACGAACGGGCTTATCAATTAATGGCTCAGGTTAGCGGTCGTGCAGGCAGACGAGAGAAAAAAGGAACTGTAGTTTTGCAGACTTCTCAGCCGGAGCATCCGTTAATCCAGATGGTTAAACGATTTGCCTACAAAGATATGGCCCGTTTGCAGTTAACCGAGCGCAGCATGTTCCGTTATCCTCCCTACTATCGGCTTATTGTAGTTGTTATGCGGAGCAAAAATGAAGTAATACTTCAGGAACAGTCTCTTCTTTTTGCGGGGAAACTAAGAGAGAAACTGGGAGATCGTGTGCTTGGACCGGTAACACCTCCGGTTACCAGAATCCAAACATTCCATATAAAGAAAATTGTTCTGAAAATAGAAATATCTGCATCTATAACTCCCGTAAGGAAACTTCTGGATTCTGTGCAGCAGGAGATGCAGACAAATGCTTCTTATAAACAACTGCTGGTCCATTTTGATGTGGATCCGGCTTAAACATCACAAATCATGAAACAGGAAAAAATACGCATACTTTTTGTTTGTCTGGGAAATATATGTCGTTCGCCTTCGGCCGAAGGCGTTATGAAGAAACTGGTTAAAGAAGCCGGACTGGAGAATGAAATTGAAATTGATTCGGCTGGCATTTTAAGTGTTCATCAGGGAGAACTTCCCGATTCGCGGATGAGGCGGCATGCTTCCCTCAGGGGGTATGTGCTGGATTCAAGATCGCGTCCGGTCGTTACGTCCGACTTTTATGATTTTGATCTTATCATTGGTATGGACGACCGTAATATTCAGGATCTGAAAGATCGGGCACCCGATTTGGAATCGGTTGCAAAGATTCATCGGATGACCGAATATTCCCGCGCATTTACTTATAACCACGTTCCTGATCCTTATTTTGGAGGAGATGCCGGATTTGAATTAGTGTTGGACTTACTCGAAGATGCTTGCGTTGGTTTGCTAAAGGCTATTTCTTCAAATCCGGATAACTGATTCGGGTGTGGTACATCGTTCTCAGTTTCTCGCAGAAAACGTTTTTAATTGTCTCCACATCGCGGTAAGTAAGAGGGGTATTTCTAAGTAACCCGTCGGCTATTTGTCCGTCGATAATTCGTGTTACAACATCATGAATGTTTTTCTCAGTGTATTCTTTTAAACTACGGGAAGTCGCTTCCACTGCGTCGGCCATCATTAAAATAGCCGTTTCTTTTGTAAATGGATTCGGACCCGGATAGGTAAACAGGTTTTCATCTATCTCTTGGTTGGGATGCAAATTCTTAAGAGAGTTGTAGAAGTATTTAGCTTTTCCACGTCCGTGATGTGTCCTGATAAAGTTTATTATTGCTTTGGGCAACAAGGCTTTTTCTGCAATCTTCACTCCTTCTGTTACGTGACTGATTATAACCTGGGCACTTTCATCGAACGAAAGCTGCTCATGAGGGTTTACGCTACTTTGATTCTCCGTAAAAAAGGCCGGGTTGCTCATCTTCCCGATATCGTGATACAAGGCTCCGGTTCGTACAAGTTGAGCATTTGCTCCAACCCTTGTTGCGGCATCTGCGGCAAGAATAGAAACTTGCAGGGAATGCTGGAATGTACCCGGACAGGTTTCGGATAGCTTTTTCAGCAGAGGGTTGTTAATATTGGAAAGCTCTACCAGCGTGATACTTGAAACATATCCAAACGCCTTTTCCAGCATATACACCAGCAAATAGGCAAATGTCAACAGAATAAAGTTTATGCCAAAGTAAAGCAACATCATCCAGTTAATTTTCTGAAAGTCTGCTTCCTGATACAACGAAAGACTTAGATAGATAACAGCATAGGCGATAAAAATAAAGAACGAGGACCGGATTAGCTGCGAGCGTTCCGATAATTCCTTCAGACTAAATGTTACCACCATACCTGCCACGGTTTGCAGTAAAAGAAATTCATGTGGAAACGGAACCATCAGCGAGCACAAGAGTACCGTTACAAGATGCATGAACAAAGCTGTCCGCGAATCGAAAAATGTACGGACTACTATCGGGGCAATGGCGTAAGGGAGTATGTAAACATTGAATAACCCGTACGTAACGCATAGTTCCGTAAGAATGCAAGGAACAATAATGGTAAGTAATAAAAACAACACACTTCGCTTATTGTTATAGATTCTTGCCCTGAACGACCATAGATAAAGCCACATACAACACATAATTCCAAACACAAGAACAAACTGTCCTCCCAGAATAATCCCTTGACGTTGGTTTCCTCCGGTTTTGTTTTCATAGACAATTTTCAACGAGCGCAACACATTGTACGTATATTCATCTATTATTTCGCCACGGTCTACAATACGTTCGCCAGCTTGTACCATTCCCGATGCCAATGAAACACTTTGTAAAAGTTCATCTTTTATCTGTGCAGTCATGTCTCCGTTATAGGTGATGTTCTCCGTCAGGTAGTTATTAATATCGCACGACTTGAGCACTTGCTTGTCTAATTTTGGGGGGCAGTTGTTTATAATAAATTCGTAAGCGGTTTTTACTGTAAAGAGATCACTTACGAAGTGGGTTTGTGATATGTTGGTCTCAACAAGATTTATTTCTGTCAGATTTTCCTTATTTAGTTCTGTAAGAGATTCGAACGAGACAATTCCTTTCTTATAAAGAGTGTTCAACGATTGCTCTATATATTGCATGTAAGATGACCCTGCTTTTTTTCTTAATGTTGTAGCATAGGCTTTTCTCAGTTTTTCAATTTGCTCAGACTCTATTGCCTGATTAATGCGGTAATAGGGTTTGAAGTTTTTTAGGACACTATCTTTTTCTAAAGCTACCTCCTTGTCAGTCTTGTAAATCGGAAAATTGGATGGTGCGGTAAGCAGTCCGTATCTCCAGGGTTTGCCTTCATGAAACTGGTATCTGAATTTTCCTTCTCTGGGAAAAAAGTAGGCAATAAGCAGGGCAGTGATAATGAAGTAAACGGCGGAAGGTATGCTATAGTTTTTTACTGTCATATTGTTCGTTATTTCTGGTCAAAAGTACATAATTTGATCCGAAATGTACATAAAAAAGTTTACTAGGCGAAAAAAAAAGGCTACTTTTGCCCAATTATTATAACTATACAACAAAATTATGTCTCAAAGAAAAGTTAGAGTTCGCTTTGCGCCCAGTCCTACAGGGGCTTTGCATATAGGTGGCGTACGTACAGCTTTATACAATTACTTATTTGCCAAACAGCATGGCGGCGATTTAATTCTTCGCATCGAAGATACAGATTCTCAGCGATTTGTTCCCGGAGCGGAGGCATATATTATTGAATCTTTAACCTGGCTGGGTATAAAGTTTGACGAAGGCGTAAGCTTCGGTGGAAATTACGGCCCTTATCGTCAAAGTGAACGTAAAGAAATTTATAAGCAGTACGTAGATCAGCTTTTAAACGATGGCCTTGCCTATATCGCTTTTGATACCCCTTCGGAACTTGAAGAAAAAAGAAGTGCTATTGCTAATTTTCAATACGACGCGTCAACTCGTTTGCAGATGCGTAATTCGCTTACACTTTCTGCCGACGAAACTAAAGTTCTTGTAGATGCAGGCAATCAATATGTGGTACGTATAAAGATTGAACCAAACGAAAATATTGTTGTAAACGATTTGATTCGTGGCGAAGTTGTCATCAATTCATCTGTTCTGGATGATAAAGTGCTTTATAAGTCGGCCGACAATCTACCAACCTATCATTTGGCTAATATCGTGGACGATCATTTAATGGAGGTTACTCATGTTATCCGGGGTGAAGAGTGGTTACCAAGCGCTCCGTTGCATGTATTACTATATCGTTTCTTCGGATGGACCGATACCATGCCTTCATTTGCTCATCTTCCTTTACTGCTTAAACCAGAAGGAAACGGAAAGTTAAGCAAACGGGATGGAGACCGCTTAGGATTTCCTGTGTTCCCTTTGCAATGGACTGATCCAGTAAGCGGAGATATCTCTTCGGGTTACCGCGAAAGTGGTTATTTGCCTGAAGCACTTGTAAACTTCCTGGCTTTGCTTGGATGGAATCCTGGAAACGATCAGGAATTACTAGGTATGGAAGAACTTATTCAGCTGTTTTCGCTTGCGCATTGCAGTAAGAGTGGTGCTAAGTTTGATTACGAAAAAGGAAAATGGTTCAATCATCAGTATATACAAAAGAAAGACAATGCCTTATTAGCAGCCATGTTTGCTCCCTTACTTGCCGAAAAGGGTGTAGAAGCTTGTCCGGAATATATTGAAAAGGTAGTTGGCCTTATGAAGGAACGCGTAAACTTTGTAAAAGAACTTTGGGATCAGGCTTCTTTTTTCTTTGTTGCACCAACGTCTTACGATGAAAAAACGGTTAAGAAACGTTGGAAAGATAATTCAGCAGCTCAGTTAACCGAACTTATGGCTGTTTTGCTTCCAATCGAAGATTTTGGTTCTGTCAATACCGAAGAAATCGTGAAAGGATGGATTGAAGAAAATCAATATCATTTGGGGAATATAATGAATGCTTTCCGTTTGGCATTGGTCGGAGAATCAAAAGGTCCTCATATTTTCGACATTACAGAGGCTTTAGGGAAAGACGAATCTATTGTACGCTTGAAGCGGGCAATTGAAATATTAAAGTAACGAGAATTAATATGTATAGTATTGCCATCCACCTTTACGCATTTATTGTTGAGTTGATTTCACCTTTTCACAGAAAAGCTCGGCTAATGCGTTTAGGGCAATGGAAAACCAACGGTATGCTTCGGGAGAAGATAGACCGAAATGCAAAATATATTTGGTTTCATGCTTCTTCCTTGGGAGAGTTTGAACAGGGACGCCCCTTGATTGAGAAAATTAAGGCGGAACATCCGGAATATAAGGTACTGCTTACTTTCTTTTCGCCTTCGGGTTACGAAGTCAGAAAAAACTATAGCGGAGCTGATGTTGTTTGCTATTTGCCTTTCGACACCCCTTTTCGGGTAAAGAAGTTTCTGGATCTGGCAAATCCTGTTATGGCTGTTTTCATTAAGTATGAATTTTGGGCAAACTATCTGATAGAATTGAAGAACAGAAAGATCCCGGTTTATATTATTTCTGCCATATTTCGGAAAGATCAGTTGTTTTTTAAATGGTATGGAGCAATCTACCGGAAGGTTCTTTCCTGTTTTTCGCACATTTATGTACAAGATGATACTTCATATGCATTACTGAATAAATATGGAATAACGAATGTTTCTGTTTATGGAGATACACGTTTCGACAGGGTTCAGGATGTATTTAAGAATACAAAGCAGCTTCCAGTGGTTGAAATGTTTGTAAACAACAAAAAGAGTGAAAAGCAGGTAACCATGGTTGCCGGAAGTTCCTGGCCACAGGATGAAGAAATATTTTTAAGTTATTTCAACGAGCATCCGGAATTAAAACTAATCATTGCTCCTCATGAGATTCATAAGGACCATCTGATGTATATTGAATCATTGCTAAAACGTCCGTCTATTCGCCTTTCCGAAGCAAACGAAAAAGATATTTGCGGGAAAGACTGTCTGATTGTGGATAGTTTTGGGTTATTGTCATCCATTTACAGATATGGAGATTTGGCATATGTTGGAGGAGGTTTCGGTGCAGGAATTCATAACGTTCTTGAGGCTGCGGTATATGGCATTCCGGTATTATTTGGACCCAAATACCATAAGTTTAAGGAAGCAAGGGAATTGCTTAAAGTCGGTGGAGGTTTCTCTGTTACTGATAAGAAATCCTTTGATGAAAAAATAGATGAACTGATAACCTACCGTGATCTGCTTAAAGCTGCAGGATCTAATGCGGGTAATTTTGTAAAAGATAATACAGGAGCAACAGAAAAGGTTTATAAAGAATTGCCCTTGTAATCATCTCTATCAAACAGGATAAAAAGCAAGAAGGAGAATCGGCCAGCCGATTCTCCTTCTTGCTTTTTATGTTTTTACTATTCTTCTTCTGCAAACATTGGATCCCAGGCCGGAAGTCGGGTAGGGGTTTGTTTTAATACCTCTTTGACTTTCTCTGTGATGTACTTCTTTTCAACAACAAGCCGGAACATATACTCGTTGAACCATTGATCTGTCATAATCAGGTGACCGTTGTTGGCACCAGGTCCCCAGCTGTTTTCTACCATCCATTTTTTAGGATTACCGTTGCTATCCAAATCTACTGCCATAAGAGTCATGGCATGAGAGGAACCGCTGGCAAAAGTGGCTATACGTTGCTTCTTATTCATACTGAATGTTGTCCCCATAAGAGATTCATAGTCGAAATTGGCGATGTCAAGTAATCCGCGATCACGATCAAGAAACTTGCCAACGTCGCACGAAAAATACATCATCGTACTGTCTTTAATTGACTGAATGGCCATCCCTTTAATATCCTCTACTGGTAGATTCACGTAAGTCCAGTTTTTGCCATCGTAACGGTGACGGTCAAAATCTATTTCATACAGTTTATAGTATGGACGGGTAGGGTCATTCATCAACATCACATAATTATCCGACAGATTTTCTCCTATAAATTCTTTATAAAAAGAAAGAGGAGTGTATTCTTTTGTTGATATTGGATTCCCTTGCGCATTTTTATGTGTCCATTGAAACTTTGCGGGAGGTTCGCCAAGATTCAGAACCAACATCCGGTAAATGGTACCCAGCATTTCGGTTTTGCTTTTTGCCAGTTGGTCAGTTTTGCCTCCTTTAGCTCCCATATCACGAAGCTGCATACCATATTCACGAAGCTTTAGTGAGACCAAATTTGCCATTTTGGATGTATTTTCGCTGCTGTTCGTTTCTGGCATTACCTCGCGGGGTACTACTCCGTATTTACCGACAATATCCGAAATGCCAGTAAACTGACCTCCGTCACTAAGCGGATTACGGAACAACCATTCTACCATCTTATCATCCATAGGCTTCTGTCTGGTATCAATTACACCTTGCAGAAATAGGTTTGCCTTTTCAAGTTGATCCCAAAAGAAAGAATAATTTTGAGAATATTGAAATTCTCCCAGATTATGACTGGCAATTGCTTTAGCACGGAACACATTAAGTCCGGTAAAAAGCCAGCAACGTCCTGACGACTTTTGGTTTGTGATGCCTTTCGAATTTACTTTGTTTGAGAAATAGGTATCTATTTCTTTCAGATTCTCTCCATTCACTGCCAGCTTGTTGATGTCATTATTACCAATGGCATTTCGAATGGCTTTGTCGGCAGGAGTTCCCTGATACGACTGTTTGATTTGTTCCAACATTTGAGGAGAAATACCTCCGTCGGCCTGCTGGGCATTTACTGAAAGCGACATAGTCAAGGTCAGTGCCGCTATCCATACGTTATTTTTATTCATGATTTATATAATAAGTTGATAGGTTTCTTTTTACCAAACCAATCCATCCTGGCGGATATGCCAGCATTTATTGGGGGTGGCTAGTGTTATTTCGTACATGCCCGGAGTTGTATACAATTTGATTCGTTTTGCAATTTCTGCAGAGCAGATTTCTTCGGGCTTTAAAATGGCTGTCTTTGTCGCATACTCTCCGTTTAAACCTTTGTATTCTTGCTGACGGTAATAAAGCTGACGTAGTATCCATTTGTACTCCTCATCAGGATTAGGAATAAACAGCTCTTCTTCCTTTCCCGCTACTTTATCGGATAGTTGGACGTAACCCCAATATTCAGGTAAATGGATATTGATAATTCCGGTAGGTGCCCAAACCCAGTTGTATTCGGAAATTTTAGTATGACCGGGTTTCGGTATTTTTACATATTTCCCGTTTTGTATTTTAACAGGCCATTCAACGCGCGAGAAATTAACGCGCAGCTGTTCGCCAGCCTGAGGTTTTTCTTTCCCTCGCATTACCTGATAAATAGATTTCCATGGAATATATACTTCCACACTCCATGATTTATCCTTGTCTTTTGGATTATTTAGTGTGCCATCAATACTCACGGCTTTCTTCATTCCCGCAAACTCCCAGTTATTCAGAACCACATTTCCTTCATCACGATAAGGCTTGTTCAGGTATAGATCCCAATCTGTTCCGAGCGAATTAATCTCGTATTCCAGGTAATTATGAGTATCATTGGATGGATTCAGAAAAATTTCAAAATCATTATCCTGATAAATGACAGCATCGTGTTCTTTGATAGTTCCCCACACATGCGGCTCTTCCATTAACACGGCAAAATACATCCCGTCATTATCGTAAGTCATTTTAGCACGGGTTTTAAAGGTTGGCAAAGGTTGCTTATCTCCTTCAATATCTACAAAGTCGGATGTCCAGGGAATAGCATCCCATTCATTTTTGGAAAGTTTTCCATCAATTACAATTTTAGAGGGAGCTTTGAAGCAAACATATGTTGGCGCATTTGGTTGAGTATGTATTTTGTACGTAATACTCTTTTCTTTTGTAGAAGAGAATGCGTTGAAAGCTATCTGCGATACGATAAGTGTGCCAATAATTAATCTTTTATTCTTCATCAATTGCAATTTAGTGTGTTATGTTTTCTTTTTGATTCAAAATGTCTATTGCCGCTCCCAGCCAGTCGTCTATATCGTCGGGATAATGCTGACTAGTCCGGTTTTCACCCCGCTTATGTCCAAGGCGTACAACAACCGCACGTTTTTCTGGTATGGCTAGCACGTATTGTCCCAACATTCCTCTCATGTATATTACATCCAGACCTTTGTACTCAAGTTTCCAGAATTGATAGCCATAGTGTTTGTTTGGTTCATTGTACATTCGGTCGGTCAGCAATGTATCCGGAGTAGTAGCCGCCTTCAAATATAAATCCGAAATAATTTGCTTGCCTTCCCAGCTTCCCTTATTTAGTATCAACTGACCAAAACGTGCAAAGTCACGGGCATTGGAATTAAAACAGCAATAGGCTTTTTCGATGCCATCCTTATGATCCAGACTCCATAAAGCATCCTCTTCGGCATGCATCGGAGTCCACAGTTTCCTCGACACATAAGAGCTTAATTTTTCCCCTGTCGCCTTTTCAACAATAAAAGCCAGCAATTGAGTAACGCCACTTTGATAATTAAAGAACACTCCGGGCTTTTCAATCTGTTTCATACCAAAGGTTACTTCCTTCAGATCATCTCCGTAATATAGCTTCGTTGTTGTCGAAAATGGAGAGACGTAAGACTCGTCAAAATCTACACCAGCACTCATGGATAGCAGATTTCGTATAGTTAGCTTTTTCCCTTCGAACGTATTAAACTCAGGAAAGAAATCGCTTACCGGTTGTTCTGGGCTTTGGATAAAACCATCATCAATCGCACAACCTACGGCAAGAGATACGATACTTTTTGCCATTGAAAATGAGTTGCTAAGCGTCTGTTGGGTATAATCCTCCCAATACTGTTCGAAAACAACTGCAGTATCCTGTATTACGACAAATGCAACTGTACCATGTGCATCAAAGTCGTTCAGATAAGCCGAATCGATATGCATTTTATTGTAGGCATCTGATAACTTCCAGGGTTGGGGATTTTCTGCTTTAATCACCCTGTTTTCGAATATAGGGTACTGATCAATCTTTGGATAAAGATGTATAAGAGCCTGACGCAGATAGTAGTTGGAAGGCAATGCCAGATAGCCTCCAAAGCAGAGGCAAATAACCAGCATTGCCCAACCTGATTTATTCATTTAATAGGCTCCTTCTTCTTTATACCACGAAGCATACATGTGATAATTGTTGGCAATCTTCTGATTCATCTCTTTGGCTTGCTCGGGATCCACCTTTTTAATAAATTTGGCAGGAGCACCAGCATAAATACTTCCCGGTTCAACCTGGGTTTTACTTAACACCACAGATCCGGCTGCGATAATAGCTCCTTCGCCTATAACCGCATGATCCAGAATAATAGACCCCATTCCCAACAATGCTCCGTCGCATACTTTAGCTCCGTGAATTACTACATTGTGTCCCACCGATACATTGTTTCCAATTTCGATGGTCGACTTTTCATATAGCGTATGAAGTACAGATCCGTCTTGAATGTTTACACCGTTACCTATCCGTATCGAGTTTACATCTCCCCGAAGTACGGTTCCGAACCAAATGCTGCATCCATCTCCAATTTCAACATCTCCAATAATGGTGGCATTGTCTGCCAAATACGTGTCGTTGCCAATTTTAGGTGTAAAACCTCTGACTGATTTTATAAGAGCCATATTTTTTTTAGTTGTTAAATTAATGTTGCCGGCTGGTTAAAGCTCGGCTGTTTTATTTTTTAGCCATTCTTTTTCTTCTTCAAACAGGAACGGACTTAGTTTTTCATATACCCTCTGATGATATTTATTAAGCCATGCGCGTTCCCTTGCCGAAAGCTGGGATGTGATAATCAGTTTGCGATCGATGGGACAAAGCGTAAGCGTTTCAAAACTGTAAAATTTACCGAATTCAGTTTCGCTGTCTTCTCTTACCAGTATAAGATTCTCGATGCGAATACCATATTCATCAGTCCGGTACACACCTGGTTCATTACTGATAACCATGCCAGGTTGCAAAGCAACTGGATTTTCTTCCATCCGGATACTTTGCGGACCTTCGTGAACATTCAGGAAATGCCCTATTCCGTGCCCGGTTCCGTGCATGTAATTTATCCCATTGTCCCACAGTGCTTTTCTTGCAAGGATGTCTAATTGAGATCCTCTGGTTCCTTGAGGAAACTTACATTTGGCAAGACTAATGTGCCCTTTTAATACACGGGTAAAGTCTTTCATCATAGCTTCGGTCGGTTCACCCAGGGCAATAGTACGAGTTATGTCCGTTGTTCCGTCAAAGTATTGAGCACCGGAATCAATAAGTAAAAGCCCCTCCTGTGCAAGTGTGGCATTACTTTCCGGTGTGGCTCCATAGTGAACAATGGCTCCATGTCCTTTGTACCCGGCTATCGTTTCGAAACTTTCGCTTACATATAAGGCTTGTTTGTTACGGAACTCAGCAAGTTTTTCGCTAATGCTTATTTCCGTAAGAGTTTTACCGGCCGACAGACTTTTTTCCATCCAGATGAAGAAGCGTGTAAGAGCCACTCCATCTCTAACCATGGCATTTGAGAAACCCTCTATTTCTTTTTCATTTTTGATACTCTTGAGCATGGCAACAGGAGAAACTCCTTCAATTACTTCGCAAGAGAAAGGGAGTGCATTGTATAAAGCGAAATTTGTCTTTTTCGGGTCAATATACAAGCGTGTTTTATCTTTTAGCTTGGCCAGGTAAGAGGTTATTTTGGAGTAGTCAGCCAGAGTAACACCCTCAGCCTGCAGATTTTTAGACATTTCGTGCGTAATTTTCCCGGGTAAGATAAACAATACAGTTTCCTCTTCCGAGATAAAGGCGTAGCTAACCACAACCGGATTGTATTCAACATCGTTACCCCGGATATTGAAGGTCCAGGCAATCTCATCCAGCGCACACAAAACCAGACCATCTGCTCCTGCTTCATGCAGCTTAGTGTTGATGGCTTCTAATTTATCGCTTGTCGATTTTCCACTGTATTCAACAGGAAGTTCGAACAACATTCCTCCGGGAATAGCCGGACGGTCTATCCATATTTCATGGATTAAATCGCGGGAAACATCAAGCGTGATTTTCTTTTTCTTTAGAACCAGATTCAACTCTTCCGCATCTGCTACGCTGTAGGTTTGCCCATCTAATCCAACAGTCTCATTTTCCTGGAGATTGCGTAAAATAAAGGCAGGAAGACCCGGCGTTTCAGGTAGACCCATTTTATATAATTCGATTCCAGATCCTTCCAATTCTTTGGCAGCTTGCAGAAAATACCTCGAATCTGTCCACAATCCTGCTTTATCTGCCGTAATAACAACTGTTCCGGCCGAACCTGTAAATCCGGATATCCATTGCCTGGACTTCCAGCAATCCGCAGGATATTCACTTAAGTGAGGATCCGAACTGGGAATTATGTAAGCTCCCATGTTATAATGCTTCATGGCCTCTCTGAGAGCGCTAATGCGTTGCTGAATGATTGTTTTCATCGTATTTTTTATTTAGTTTTTCATATTCCTAATGCAAAAATAGGGAATAAATCCTGATTCTACTCGTTGTAGAATATAAAATAAGACATTCCAAAAATAAGAAGAGGAGCTTCTCTTCTGTGAAGCTTTTTTGTTATGCTATGGTTCTCATTTATATAACAGATATGCATACTAAATCTATTCCAAAATTTAATTTTATTTCTTTTTTTCATAGCTTTGTCATAAAAATATAATACAATATATAATGGCAATAATCCGGAGTATCTTGGATACTGATTTATACAAGTTTACCACTAGTTATGCTTACTCCAAACTCTTCCCTCGTGCTTTTGGCGAATTTGAGTTTGTGGACCGTAATGATATGGATTTTCCTGAAGGCTTTGACAACTTGTTACGCGATGAGCTTAAAAAAATGGCAGATTTATCTCTTTCAATTGAAGAAGAAGCTTTCTTAAAGAATAAGATGTCTTATCTGCCTCCCACGTATATAGATTTTTTGAAAGGATTTCGGTTTGATCCCCGCGAAGTGCAGGTTACGATTAAGGAGGGAAAGCTGCATGTGCTCGCAACGGGACTGCTTTATCGGATTACTTTGTGGGAAACACCTATTCTTGCAATTGTTTCAGAGCTTTATTTTAAAGTGACAGGGAAAATTCCGGATATATCTTATATGGAAAGACGGGCTATCGAAAAGGCTCAAATGATGAAGGATCATGGCATTGTCTTTTCTCTCTTTGGAATGCGTCGACGGTTTAGTTTCGCGGTGGAAGACAGGGTAACCGATTTGCTGAAAAAATATTCCGGTACTAATTTCTTCGGTACGAGTAATGTCTATCTGGCTTTTAAGCATAATCTGAATCCCTCTGGCACCCATCCCCATGAATGGGTGCAGTTTCATGGTTCTATCTATGGATACAAAATGGCGAACTACATGGCTATGGAAAATTGGATCAATGTGTATGACGGAGATCTGGGGACGGTGCTAACCGATACATTTACTACGGATGTCTTTCTGCGGAACTTCAGCAAAAAACATGCATCCCTGTTCACCAGTCTTCGTCAGGATAGTGGCGATCCTTTTGTATTTACAGATAAAGCAATTCGTCGCTACGAAGAACTTCGGGTAAATCCTAAGCTTAAATACATTGTCTTTTCCGATAGTCTTCATGTAGAGAAGGCTATTCAGATTAAAGAATATTGCGGGGATAGAATTGGTGCGTCATTTGGTATTGGGACAAACCTTACCAATGATGTGGGCAATGGAAACAATGCACTCAATATTGTTATGAAACTATTTCGCTGTAAAATGACGGAGAAACAACCTTGGCAGGAATGTGTAAAGCTTTCGGATGTTGATGGAAAACACACGGGAAGTTTACAAGAAATCAAACTGGCTCAACAAACATTGTGTATAGTAAACGGTTAATTTCAACCTGGTGATTTTCACTGTATATATAATGTACACGAGGCAAAG
>JAGPJL010000126.1 GCA_018054455.1 Parabacteroides sp. | reverse complement strand
AAAAGAGATACAGACTGTATTATTTATAGCTACCTTTGCTGATGATTGATATTGAAAGCAACAGAAAGCTATAAGAATATGTATTGGACACTTTTTGTAACATTTGTCCGGATCGGAGCATTTACAATTGGAGGTGGTTATGCCATGCTGCCTTTGATCCAGCGCGAAGTGGTAGATAGGGGGTGGATGACCAAAGAAGAGTTTATCGATCTTTTTGCGGTCGCACAATCACTACCTGGCGTATTCGCTGTAAATATATCAATCTTCGTCGGTTACCGCTTAAAGAAACTAACAGGAAGTCTTGTTTGTGCCTTGGGTACCATCCTCCCATCCTTTTTGATTATTCTGGCGATCGCACTCTTTTTTACGCAGATTAAGGATAATGAATGGGTGGAGAAAGCATTTAAAGGTTTACGTCCGGCCGTGGTAGCCCTTATTGCTGTTCCGGTAATAACAACCGCCCGTTCACTTCATTTACGGGGACTTATTTGGTTTATACCCATTAGTGTGGCTTTAATCATCTGGCTACTTAGTGTTTCTCCTGTCTATGTTATTATTGCCGCTGCTGTGGGAGGGTTATTTTACCGTATTATCTTAAAAAAACGTTGATATGATATTCTTGCAACTATTCTATACATACCTGAAGATTGGCCTTTTTGGTTTTGGGGGAGGCTATGCCATGCTCTCACTTATACAGGATGAGGTAGTTGGTAAGTACGGATGGGTAACCAGTCAGGAATTCACAGATATCGTGGCAATTTCTCAAATGACACCTGGTCCCATTGGAATAAACAGTGCAACCTATATAGGTTATACGGCCGTTCTTAATGCAGGTTACTCTCCCGAAATAAGTATTTTGGGTTCTGTTTTGGCTACAACTGCAGTTTGTCTGCCTTCATTTATATTAGTGCTGATTATTTCCTACTTTTTCGCCCGTTTTAGAAATAACAAATATGTTGAAGCTGCATTCGTTGGACTTAGACCTGCAACTGTAGGATTGATCGCAGCGGCAGCATTGATGCTTATCAATACCGATAACTTTATCGATTATAAAAGCGTACTAATCTTTATAGGAGCTTTTCTACTCACATGGAAATACAAAGTACACCCCATCCTTACCATTGCTCTGGCTGGAGTAGTAGGCATTGTTCTCTATTGGTAATAACCGGTGCGGCTCATTATGAACCTCTGTTTCACTTATTACTCGTAAACAGCCCGGTACCATTCCATGCCCTTATACCAATCATTCAGCGTAGCAAGACCGTTCTGAGGAACATAAATGGATAAACCTGAAAACTGATTGATAACAAGTTGTCCTTTGAAGTAGGTTGCATTTGGCGTTGTTTGCTTATATAAAACTACTTTATTCAGGATGGAAAGATAGTTGGTATACTGTGTCTCGGTAGCAAGACGGCTAATAAAGTCGTCGAAATCGTACAAAGCATGATAAGTGTACCCAAGATATTCAAGTTGTTGCAACTCCTGTATAGGCAAAGACGCAATTGCATTTTCTTTGCCAATAACAATCTCACGGCAGATAGCGGCCAGATTATCGAGTTGCTCTGTGGCAATCAGTGAAACTGACGCTGATTGTTCAATAATTTTCTCTTTTTGGTTGTAATAATTATAAAATGTTTCTGCTATTTGTTGAAGACCGGCTGTTTCGGTAAAGAAATTCCCAATAATCAGTTTATAGGGAAACCCTTCACCAAGCACTTCTGTAGGGGATGCCAGGATATAATCCGCTTTGTCCCGCAAAGCATAAGCTACTTCGGTGCTGGCCATATAGCAGGCATCAAACATAATAAAATCAAATACATGATCGGGCAGCGCTTCCGCCAGCTCATCAATCTCCATCCAATTACTTTCGTCCTGACCAAACGAGCGGAGCATTGGTTGTACATTGTATGGAAGCCAGGCAGTTCCGTGGCTCCATAACACCAGGCCATAGCTGTCAGCCGGATAGTCTCCGATTACCTTATCAAACACCCCACGCATTACAGAAGGATCGGCCGAGTTTTGTTCGGGATAATCCTCTACAGACAGCTTCTGGATCTTTCCATCGCTTTTTACCTTAATCTGCAACAACTGAGGTGCTGCATTCTTCGCATCCACGTAAATCAGCAGGTTACCTCCATTCAGTGCGCTGGCAGATGTACCCTGCACAATCGACTCTATATTATCGTATGAATACGAACTCAGCGAATTATCTGCAGCCATATAAATAAGCACAGTCCTTGTCGGTGCGACCGGATCTGGCACATCATTCGTACAACCCCAAAACAAAGGGAAACAGAACAACAACCCTGTAATAATTCGCTGAAACTTATTCATTCTTATAGTTTTACCTTCTTTGTTTTACCTTTTTTACTTTCGTTATGAAAGCGGTCGACCGCAGTTACCACATACTTAAACTTGTCATTCCCTTTTTCGTAGGGAAGTACAATGGACGTATCCATTGTAATAGTAACAATCTTTGCAGGGTTATTGATGTCAACCTGCTCATTTTTTTCAAAACGATATACTACAAAGTAGCGGGCAAGCTCTGGGTTCATTTCATCTTGTTCCGCTTGCCAATGAAGCATATATCCTTCTTTAGTCCACTCCGTTTTCAATTTACCTACCTCTTTCGGGGATCTGTTATGCATATGGGTATAGGCCGGAATAAGCGATGGATAGCGATGATAATCAGCTTTCAATTGATTGGCAACACCTTCTGTATTCCATAGAATCTCATTGGCCGGCCAAAAACAATTACCTTGAATATGAGGCAAAGTACGGACGTATTTCATTTTTTTATCCAGTTCATCCTTCTTCATCGTGCGGGCTACATCCTGACCAACATAAAGATGCCCTCCGTTGGCATTCTTGTCCCACCATTCAATCAGCGTAATGTAATCGGCTGCCTTATTTCCAATTTCCCAGTAAATCTGGGGAATGTTATAATCAATCCAACCCTGCTTTACCCACAATGTAATGTCTGCATAAAGATCATCGTAGTTCTGCAAACCATTCGTGTTGCTGCCTGAGCCATCCGGCGTATTTTTCTTGTTGCGGTAAATACCAAACGGACTGATACCGAAGCGGACCCAAGGTTTAGTCCTGACGATGGTGTTTTTTATATCTTTTACCAGCAGATTTACATTCTCACGCCGCCAGTCGTTCCGCTGACTATTCTTGTAACCTTTGCTCAGACCGTAGGTTTCGAAGCTGGCATCGTCTGGAAAAGGCAAACCAGCCACAGGATAAGGATAAAAATAATCATCCATGTGGATTGCATCCACATCGTAACGAGAAACAATATCCTGTACTATTTTGCATATAAATGCCCTGCTTTGAGGTAAACCCGGATCAAAAAGAATCATCTTGTTGTAGGTAAGAAACCATTCCGGATGTTGGTTGTAAATATGATTAGGAGCAAATACCGTATTTCCCGAAGTACTTACACGGTACGGATTAAGCCAGGCATGGAACTCCATGTTCCGTTTATGGCAAGCTTCAATAAGGAAAGCCATTGGGTCCCAGATGGGATCAGGGGCAACCCCCTGTTCTCCGGTAAGGAAACGACTCCACGGTTCAAGCTTGGATGGATACCAGGCATCCGCTTCGGGACGGACCTGGAAGACAACTGCATTTATACCGCAAGACTGTAGCTGATCTAATTTACGGATTAAATCCTTTTGTAGCTCGGCAGTAGTCATATTTTTATATTCACCCTGATGAACAGTTTGTATCCAGGCACCCCTGAATTCACGTTTTAACTCTCGGGTTTCAGTCAGTTTAGGTGTTTGTTTGACGGTAGAGCATGCAGTGGCAGCACACAACAGCACAAAAATAAATAGTCGTAGAGAATTTGAGTACATGAGTTTTTTGGTTTCATTACTATTATAAGATGTTACAAAGATATAAATTTATCCTAATGGACCAATAAGTAGTCAGGATATACTCCCAATGAAAACATTCAACGCAAAAATATCGTTATCTTTGTAAGTTTTAAAATATGCACTTATGCACGACGCAAATAATATAGAGATAAAAGGAGCGCGCATCAATAATTTGAAAAATATTGATGTGGAAATTCCCCGGGATAAGTTGGTCGTAATTACCGGGTTGTCTGGTTCCGGAAAGTCATCGCTTGCATTCGACACCTTGTATGCAGAGGGACAACGACGTTATGTGGAAAGTCTTTCTTCCTATGCGCGGCAGTTCCTGGGCAGAATGGGTAAACCAGAATGCGACTATATCAAAGGGATACCCCCTGCCATTGCCATACAACAGAAAGTAAATACACGAAACCCCCGTTCTACTGTTGGAACTTCTACCGAAATATATGAATATCTTCGGTTGCTGTATGCCCGTATCGGGAAGACCATCTCTCCTTCATCGGGCGAAGAGGTTAAGAAGCATCAGGTAAGCGACGTCGTTGCCTGGGTACTCTCTTTTCCCGAAGGTACGCGGTTCTCGGTTTACACACCTGTAGTACTTCCAGAAGGACGCTCGATGAAAGAGCAACTCGAAATCCTACAGAAAGAGGGTTATACTCGTCTTGAGATTGATGAAAATGTGTACCGCATTCCAGAAGTTATGGCTGATGAGGTATTATTAAAATCAGAAGCAATCCAGTTGCTTATCGACCGCCTTACCGTAGCTACAGATAAACCCTTCAAGAATCGGTTGGGCGATTCGGTTGAAACAGCCTTTTTTGAAGGTCATGGGAGCTGTCTGGTGAAAATGTATGCTGAAGAAGGCATTCAGACAAAGGAGTTTTCCCGTAAGTTTGAAGCGGACGGAATTATTTTCGAAGAACCCACTGATATGATGTTCAGCTTTAACAACCCTTTGGGAGCCTGTCCGGTTTGTGAAGGATTCGGAAAGATCATGGGCATTGACGAAGATTTGGTCGTACCAGACAAAAGCCGTTCACTTTACGAAGGGGCTGTGATGTGCTGGAAAGGAGAGAAGATGGGAGAGTGGCTTACAGCCTTTATCAATGATAGTGCAAAATATAATTTCCCTATTCATCGGCCCTATTACGAACTGTCCGAAAAGGAACACGACCTGCTTTGGCATGGAGCACGAGGGGTTCACGGTATTGATGACTTTTTCTCTTTTGTTGAAGAGAATCTATATAAAATACAGTATCGTGTTATGCATGCCCGCTACCGTGGTAAAACGACCTGTCCGTCTTGCAAAGGAGCCCGCCTTAAACCGCAGGCTTTATATGTGCAGGTAGGAGGAAAAAACATATCTCAGATTGTATGCCTACCCATCAATGAAGCGAAATCCTTCTTTGATAACCTTGTTCTCGACGAAACCGATGTAGCTGTATCTAAACGTCTGCTTACTGAAATAGATAGCCGTTTACAGTTTCTGCTTGATGTGGGACTGGGCTATCTCACCCTCGATCGTCTTTCAAACTCGCTTTCGGGAGGAGAAAGCCAGCGGATTAACCTTGCTACTTCTTTGGGAAGTAGTCTGGTGGGATCACTTTATATTTTAGATGAACCCAGCATTGGGCTTCATTCGCGTGATACGGATTTACTTATCAAGGTACTCCGTCAGTTAGAAGAGCTTGGTAACACGGTGGTAATTGTGGAACACGACGAAGAAATTATCAGGGCGGCCGACTATATCATTGATATTGGTCCCAAAGCCGGACGTCTGGGTGGCGAAGTCGTATATCAAGGAGATATCTCCAATCTGCAGCTTAATAGTAACAGTTATACGGTACGTTACCTTACCGGCGAAGACCGCTTGGAACTACCACCCTTCCGACGTAAATGGAACAATTTTATTGAAATAAAAGGAGCTCGCCTCCACAACCTTAAGGGCGTGGATGTTAAGTTTCCTCTCAATGTAATGACCGTTGTGACAGGAGTAAGCGGATCGGGAAAAAGTTCGTTGGTGCGCGATATCTTTTATGAAGGAGTTAAGCATTTTCTTGACGATGCACCACTGGGAGTCCCTTGTGTATCTTTGACAGGAGATCTTAAGCTGGTAAAAGCCATTGAGTTTGTGGATCAGAACTCTATCGGGAAAAGCTCGCGGTCCAATCCCGTTACCTACATTGGTGCTTACGACGAGATTCGAAAGCTGTTTGCAGAACAACCCCTTGCCCGTCAACTTAACTTTACCCCCGCCTTTTTCTCTTTTAACAAAGAAGGCGGACGCTGTGAAGAATGTAAGGGTGAAGGAAAAATAACGGTAGAGATGCAGTTCATGGCCGATATCACTCTAGAGTGTGAAGAATGTAAAGGCAAGCGCTTCAAAGCCGACTTGCTTGATGTGGAATATCGGGGAAATAATATCTATCAGGTTTTGGAAATGACTGTAGATCAGGCTATCGAATTCTTTGAATCCGATCCACAGTCTGACGCAAAGAAAGTCATAAAGAAGCTCAAACCCCTGCAAGACGTTGGATTGGGTTACATCAAACTCGGACAAGCCTCGTCCACCCTTTCGGGAGGAGAAAACCAGCGAGTGAAACTTGCTTATTATTTAAGTCAGGAGTCAAAGTTAGCAACGCTGTTTGTGTTCGACGAACCCACAACCGGACTCCACTTCCATGACATTAAAACTCTGCTAAAAGCCTTCAATGCACTGATCGAAAACGGTCACACAGTAATCATCATTGAACATAACATGGATGTTATTAAATGTGCTGATTACCTGATAGACTTGGGGCCAGAAGGAGGTAAAGAAGGTGGCAAACTTGTTTGCGCCGGAACTCCCGAAGAAGTAGCTGCCTGCGAAACATCTTATACAGGTATCTATTTAAAAGAAAAACTAAAACAATAAGATATCCTCACTCTCTAAAGTAAACGGATATTCATAGACGATATCGAATTTTTGTCGAAAACATCTGCCACCTATCACTAAACGGCTCAGAATCCTTTATGGAAGCGAGTTTTATGAGTGATAGATGGCTCGTGGCAGATCCATTTCATCTGCCATCTGTCACCCTGTGCGTAAGCGTCTCCGCGATGCCATCTTCAAATCTTAAGCGAGAGCTTTTACCTTTTTCTATGTTGATTAGTCGTTTTTAGTTAACTCACCAACGCTTTTCATAACGATGATTAGTCGTTAACATAAAGTATATTCTTCGTCTCTCAGCTGGGTGATCATTGTCCTCCAACTGTGTGACCATTGTCCCTCAGCTGAGGGACAATGGTCACACAGTTGGAGGACAAGTTCATTGAGGAATGAAAACGACTAATCCATAGCATAAACGGAGCTAAAGATTGAATTGTCGCATCAATTTCCGGCTTTGCAATATCAAACCGATCGTCCTTATAAGCACCAAGTAGAAGCGATATAGTATGCTAAATCATCAGAATAAAAAGTATCGGTATGGTGATACCTACAAGCAGATATATCATACCTCTTCCAGATAAACCATATTTGCGTGAAACCATGAAAAGGCCCGAAATCGCTAGAAATATCAGTGAAGCGGCAAAAATATCTCCCATGATATACCAACCATTCACTTTGTTGTAGTGCAATTTATTGATCCAATAAACCAACTCTTGTTTGGAATGATGTTCGTAACTAACCACTCCCGCATTGCTGTCGTATGTTCCAATCCCTCCGTCCAGCATCAGTTTAAAGTGAGAATCATCGTATTGAAATACTTTCTTCAGCACCGGCAAATTTTCTTTCTCCTTCCAGAGCATGCTCAGCTCCTCGTTCATCAACCCTTTAGGGAATTGAACAGTAGCATACACATTTTTGAAAGCCGGATCCTTTCCGTTCATATGGTTCAATAAAATTCCTGAAACTGCATATATCAAACAAATGCCAGCCATCAAAAAACCCAGATCCCGATGGATAATCCGTAGCCACTTACGAATCCTATTACCATTAAAGCTCATTATACTTCTGTCCGTCTATGTAATAAATGGCATAATAGTTTTTGCCGTGACTTTTCATCCATTCGCGCATCTGTGTAACATTTGCTTTTTCTGTTTCGCATTCTTCAGCCGAACTTTCTCCTTTTGCTTCTTTCTCTTTAATAGACTTCTCTGTGTCATTTATTTCTGCTTCTGTCATACGTGTTTCCTGAAGGATTCCGGTTACCTCAATCTGAGA
>JAGPJL010000210.1 GCA_018054455.1 Parabacteroides sp. | reverse complement strand
TAAAGTATTTGTATGAATTTTCCATAGTTAGACACTTGTTGTCCGTAAATATAGGTACTTTTGTGATAACAACGATACGGAAATGATTAAAATTGGACTTCTTTCGGATACACATGCTTACTGGGACGACCGCTACGCAACTTATTTTGCCGATTGCGATGAAATATGGCATGCAGGCGACATAGGTTCTGATACTCTGGCACTTCAGCTATCCTCCCTTAAGCCATTGCGTGCCGTGCACGGTAATATCGACGGTTATTCGCTCCGTATACAATATCCGCGGGTACTCCGTTTTAAAGCGGAAGAGATGGAAGTGGTGATTACACATATCGGAGGATATCCCGGAAGATATGCCCCGGAGATACGGGAAGAACTGTATGCCAATCCGCCGCAGATTTTCATAGCAGGGCACAGTCATATACTGAAAGCGCAATACGATCAGAAGCTAAAATGCATGCATCTTAATCCGGGAGCAGCAGGAAAAAGCGGCTTCCATCAGGTAAGGACACTGATGCGTTTTGTTATTGACGGAAAACAACTTAAAGACCTCGAAGTTATTGAACTTGGCAACGATTAATAAAGCATATGGAAAATTATAAGGCTCACGAAACCGCCGTAATAGACCCGGGCTGTACTATTGGCGAAGGAACCCGTATATGGCACTTTTGCCATATTATGGAAGGATGCTCGATTGGTAACAATTGCAATATCGGACAAAACGTGGTTGTTTCGCCCGGCGTAGTTCTAGGCAATGGTGTAAAAGTACAGAATAATGTCTCCATCTACACCGGCGTAACCTGCGAAGATGATGTTTTTCTTGGACCCTCCTGTGTATTTACGAATGTTATAAATCCCCGAAGCTTTATCAGCCGGAAGGATGAATACCTGCAAACTCATGTAGGAAAAGGAGCATCTATTGGAGCCAATGCTACGATTGTATGCGGAAATTCCATCGGAAGCTATGCCCTGGTAGGTGCCGGAGCCGTAGTAACCAGACCCGTTCCACCCTTTGCTCTTGTGGCCGGCAACCCAGCCAGGCAGCTAGGCTGGGTAAGCAAATACGGACATAAGCTTGATTTCGATTACAACGGCCGTGCATCTTGTCCAGAAAGCGGAGAATGGTACCGCTTTTCGGATGGAGTGGTGGTAAGCGAAGGGTGAAAGATCTTTTCGGGTAAAACATTTACAGAAAATATAAAACAGGATTCAGATGCCGGACCGACAATTTGAATCCTTACCAATTGGGTTTTCCAAAGATATATGATTTGAACTTCAAACATATATCTTTGGAAAACGTTTCTTATAGGATTGAAAAACAATTCATATATCTTTGGGAATAATCCAACTATGATCTGAAAATATACTTTTACGATTGAATTCTCAACTACATTTGACATAAAAAGTCACGAGAAACCTTTCAAAAAGTATGTGCTTTTTGAAGTAAAAGTCCACACAAATTTTCTCCATTTATAGTAGAGTGTTTTAATTATCTGGTAAATAAGAACTTTTTTATTGCTTATCTAATTTTAGGGTAAGCGTTTGTTTTCCAAACGATTCACCAGCTATTTTGCCTGAATATCTAAATGCTTGGTTACTTTTGGCTGTATATAAGCCTTCAAAACGATATCCGGTATCAGATTTTTCGATTGATACATTTTTTATCTGAGATTCAGCCTCCCCTTCAATTACACTGTAAAAGGTAATTGAAGCTATTTTCAGATCTTCAGTCTTAAAAGCTACTTTTTTATCACTTAAGGTTACACCATTAAATGTAAAGTTTAAAAGCTTCAGCGAAGCATCCGTATTTTCATACACACCATTTAAATAAGAATCTTGCCCGGATGATGGGTGATCATCTCCATTACTGCAAGAAAAGAAAACTAAACTTATTATGCCAGAAATTAAGAGGTAGTTGATTATTGCTTTCATAGTTTATGATAATTGATTGATTTGTCCGCAACAAATATAAAGCAAATAATTAATCCAACAATAATTAACGTGTGATAAATTAGTCATACTGATTAAAATATTATATTTGTTGAGCAATGTAGGCAATATTCTGAAGGAATAGGATTATCTACATTTGAATACAAGCTTCAGAATTAAGTATCCGATTCATCTATCCATTTATTTTTAAGCGCTGGATTAATAGATAGATCTACCCATGTATGAGGGCGAACTGAATTTATCCTGTGATCGTTTAATATCTGGATATAGTCCTTTTTAACCCCATTGTCGTTGTAAAAAATAGGTTCTTCGTCACTTTAGGTGCAAGCAAACAGTTTCAAATGCTTATCCAATCAAGATTATACATGCATTTTTGATAAGCCATTTATTAAATCTGAAAAAAGTCTACAAAACACCAGAAATGAGAGGCTTACTATAATATCTTGCACCAAAAGTGACGAAGAAGCTGTTTTGTATACTAGAAGATCTTCAATCAAACCATGCAAGATGGTATCGCGGAGACGCTTACAATCAATAGGTATATATTACGGTTTTCCGTTAGGAATTAGCTTTGTTTACTAGGGGAATAAATA
>JAGPJL010000030.1 GCA_018054455.1 Parabacteroides sp. | reverse complement strand
TGCTTATCCAATCAAGATTATACATGCATTTTTGATAAGCCATTTATTAAATCTGATAAAAAGTCTACAAAACACCAGAAATGAGAGGCTTACTATAATATCTTGCACCAAAAGTGACGAAGAACCTGTTTTGTATACTATTTTGAACTTTCAAAATTAGGACTTTGAATTGTATAAGTATATACTTTCAGATCAAAAAGTCCCGAAGAAAAGAAAACCGGCCTCTTTCAATAAATGCAAATAAAAGGAACTTAACTATTAATTAGAAATAATTTAAAGCATTCTAATTACAAATGATAAACCGGCAATAAAATTAACACATTTGTCTAAAAATAAATGAGTTTTTGAATAACCATTTGTCAATAGTTTGCGTATATTTCGCCAAAATAACCTTAAATTACTATCACAATGATTATTGGAGTACCAAAAGAAATTAAAAACAACGAAAACCGGGTTGGTCTTACCCCGGCGGGAGTTAAAGAGATTATTAAAAGAGGACATCAAGTATATGTGCAGCAATCTGCAGGTGCAAACAGCGGATTTGCCGATGAGGCTTACCTGGTTGCCGGAGCCAATCTGCTACCTACCATCGACGAGGTTTATGCCATAGCAGAAATGATTGTAAAAGTAAAAGAACCCATTGCTCCCGAATATCCTTTAATTCGGGAAAATCAACTTCTTTTCACCTATTTTCATTTTGCTTCGGACGAAGCCTTGACAAAAGCAATGATTGCCAGCAAGGCTGTTTGTCTTGCCTACGAGACTGTAGAGAAACCTGATGGTTCATTGCCATTGCTTATTCCTATGAGCGAAGTGGCTGGACGCATGTCTACCCAGGAAGGTACCCGTTTCCTTGAAAAACCTCAGGGAGGAAAAGGAATTCTGCTAAGCGGAGTTCCGGGTGTAAAGCCGGCAAAAGTTCTTGTACTGGGAGGAGGTATAGTTGGTTACAACGCTGCAAAAATGGCCGCAGGTATGGGGGCCGATGTTATTATTGCAGATATATCTCTGCCACGGTTACGCTGGCTGAACGAAAACTTGCCAGCCAATGTAAAGACACTCTATTCATCGTCTCAAAACATTGAGAACGAACTTCCTGATACCGATCTTGTAATCGGAGCTGTTTTGATACCTGGAGCCAAAGCTCCTTTCGTACTGACAAAGGAAATGCTTCCTTTACTTAAAAAAGGAAGTGTGTTGGTAGATGTAGCCATCGATCAGGGGGGATGTTTTGAAACCTCACATCCTACTACTCATGCCAATCCTGTATACGAAGTTGGCGGAGTGGTTCACTATTGTGTTGCCAATATTCCGGGAGCAGTGCCTCACACATCAACACTGGCACTTACAAACGCCACCCTACCCTACGTAATTAATCTTGCCGACAATGGATGGGAAAAGGCTTGTCAGAAAGATCCAGGTTTGCATCTTGGACTAAATATTGTAAAAGGAGAAATTGTTTATCCGGCCGTTTCCGAAGCATTTGACTGGGCCTGATAGTAAGATATAAAAACAAGAAAGGGTGAATCAATTGCTTGATTCACCCTTTCTTGTTTTTATATTGCTGTACTACTTTGTGTTAAGAACCAAAGAAATACCGGAAGATATCATTCCCGTTGGCATAGATAAGTAAACCGAACAGCAAAGCCATACCTACAATCTGAGAATATTCCAGGAACTTATCACTTGGTTTGCGGCGGGCCACAACCTCGTAGACAAGAAACATAACATGACCTCCATCTAACGCCGGAATAGGCAGTATATTCATGAAAGCAAGAATAATCGACAGAAAGGCTGTGCGTTGCCAAAAAATCATCCAATCCCACTCGGCAGGGAATAATCCTCCGATAGTACCAAAACCTCCCAAACTGGAAGCTCCTTCTTTCGTAAACACATATTTCATATCGTTTACGTATCCTTTCAACGTATCTACCCCCTTCTGTATACCTGCAGGGAACGACGCAAAAAAGCCATAGGATGTGGTTACCGTCTGGTAGATATCCATCGGACTCTTCATATAAGCACCCATATGCCCGGCTGTATCTGTAGTAAGCGTAAGTGTCAGAGGCTGACCATTACGAAAAACGCCTACAGATATCGATTGATTTTTATGTTTATCCAATATATCCACTACATCATCCGCTGCAGGAGTAGATATTCCATTTATGGATACAATGCTATCATTTTTCTGAAATCCGGCAGCTTTAGCTGGAGAATCTTTAGAAAAATCATTTACGACCATCGGATACCTCAATCCGGCGAAACCTTTCTTATCACGCATCATCCGCTGCATCAAATCAGAGGGAATGGCAATAGTTGTTTCTTGTCCGTTACGTAAAACAGCTACAGACTGCGCTTCAACAATTCCGCGGATAGCAGATTCTCCAAATCGTTCCAATTCTACACCATTGGCAGACAACAGAATGTCGCCATCCTGAAAACCTATTTGTTTGGCAGTTTCGCTATAATACATACCCATCTTCATGTTCTTTAGCGGCAAGTAAGTATCACCCCAGGCAAACAAGACCATGGAATAGATAAACAATGCCAGCAAAAAATTAAAGACCACCCCGGCAATCATAATCATAAGCCTTTGCCCAGCCGGTTTCGAACGGAATTCATAAGGTTGGGCAGGCAAAGCCATCTGTTCCTTATCCATCGATTCGTCAATCATACCGGAAATCTTGCAGTAACCCCCCAAAGGAAGCCATCCTACTCCATATTCCGTATCACTGTTTTTAGGTTTAAACTTAAAAAGAGAAAACCAGGGATCAAAGAAAAGATAAAACTTCTCTACCCTGACTTTGAAAATTCTGGCAAATAAAAAATGCCCGAACTCATGCACGACAACCAGAATCGATAAACTCAGGATGAGCTGTAAAGCCTTAATTAAAAATGTCTCCATCTATACTCTATTATGTTTTAATTTATATACTAAAATAACGTTGCTGCTATACATCGTGCTTCAGAGTCTGTTTGCACATAATCATCGTAAGAAGGTGCAGCAATAAACGAAGCCTTTAACATTGTTTTCTCAATTACTTCGCTCATTTGGAGAAAACCGATGCGGTCTTGCAGAAAGGCAGCTACAACAATTTCGTTGGCCGCATTCAAGATGCACGGCATATTTCCTCCCTGACGCACTGCTTCAAAAGCAAATGCCAGATTACGAAACCTAACCATGTCCGGTTCTTCAAAAGTAAATGTCGAATATTGATTAAAGTCCAATCGGGGAGCACGGCTCTTTAATCTTTCCGGATAAGAAAAAGCATAGCTGATGGGCAGCTTCATATCCGGAATACCTAACTGAGCCATAACCGCACCGTCTTCGAACTGAACCATAGAATGAATAATTGACTGCGGATGAACTACCACCTGAATTTGTTCGGGGGTAAGTCCAAATAACCATTTTGCCTCAATCATTTCGAAACCTTTGTTCATCATCGAAGCCGAATCAATAGTAACCTTAGCTCCCATCGACCAATTAGGATGTTTTAAAGCTTGCGCTTTAGTAACTGTAGCCAATTCTTTTAGCGATTTTGTACGGAACGGACCACCAGAAGCTGTAAGCAATATCTTTTCTACCGTATTATATCCCTCACCCACCAAACACTGAAATATGGCAGAATGTTCGGAGTCTACTGGTAAAACAGGAACTTTATATTCGGCAGCAAGGGCGGTAATTAATTCTCCCGCAACAACAAGTGTCTCTTTATTAGCCAAAGCGATTGCTTTGCCTGCCTTTATAGCATGGATGGTCGGTTTTAATCCTGAATATCCAACCATAGCAGTAAGAACCATTTGTATGGGTTCTGCCTGTACCACTTGACAAATAGCTTCCGAACCTGCCCAAACTTTGATTGGCAGGTCTTCTAAAGCCTCTTTAAGTTCAGGATATTTCTGTTCGTTGGCGATAACCACCACTTCAGGCATAAACTTTCTTGCCTGATTTATCAATAAATCTACCTGGTTATTGGCAGTCAGGGCGTAGACTTCGAATAGATCAGGGTGTTCACTAATCACTTCCAGTGCCTGCGTACCGATCGAACCGGTAGAACCTAGTATAGCCAGTTGTCTTTTCATGAATTAAAATGCTATATATTCTTCAGGATTAACAGGAGCTCCTTTATACCAGAGTTCAAAATGCAAATGAGGACCGGTAGACAGTTTTCCTGTGTTTCCCACCAATGCAATAGCCTCGCCTGCAACTACCTGGTCTCCTGCTTCCTTTAGTAACAATTCGTTGTGTTTATAGATTGATAAAAATCCGTTCTTATGTTGTATCTGAATCACATTTCCGTAGTTTGCATCGAAGCCGGTAAATACAACCGTTCCATCCAAAGTAGACAATACACTTTCGCGGGCAGCAGCAACAAGATCGACTCCGTAATGACGATTTTCAGCTTCATAATGAGCAGATATTACACCACTTACAGGTTTGTAAAAGAATATATTGTCAGAAATAATTTCACTTGGGGTAAGCACAGTAAGATTATATTTTTCTTCTTCTTCAAATTTCTTCACAAAATCAGATTCAACTTTTCCTCTTGGTATTTCATAATTTGCATCAGCATGTGCCAAAGAATCGATCGTACGAATAGAATCCAGGGGCATGGTTCCCGACAAAATACCAGCTACATTTTTCAGATACAAAGTCTGTACGGCAATCATACGCTCTAAAGAATCAGCTTTTAGCGCATTTTGTACAATTTCTTTTCTTACTTCCACATCCAAATATCCAGGAAGATAGTTTCGAATAGGAGTTTTAATAATAATAAAGGAAGTAACCGCAATCAGAAAAAAAGCAAAAACAGCCATTACAACAAAAGCTGACAGCTGTGATAAACGAAAGGACCATACCTCTTCCAGTGTAGCTTCATTAAAAAATGAGAGTTTGTATTTGAACCGGATCCGGTGCCAAAAAGATTTCTGATGCTTTCGTTTCTTCTGTGCCATGGTTATTACTTAAAACGCAAAAGTAACAAAATCCTCCTCCTTTGAAAAGATGTTCACGCTTATTAACTATTATAAATCAAGCAAACCATCCGGTAGAGTAACTTCCAATTGTTTTTTATCGTGATCCACACCTGTAATAATTTCTTCGACAGCAGGAATCAGGATTTCATTTCCCTTGTAATCCACCTGCAAAAGAACATTAAGTGTCGATTCATCCACCATAGTTATTGGTCCCAACAAACCAAGTACCGTATCAGAAACAGTATAACCAACAAAACTATCCCAAGTCATATCTCCCACCAAATCGCCAACGGCAGCATCAAGCGGGTAATACACTTCCATATTACTAAATTCGCGGGCAGCCGGTTCCGAATCCACATTTTCCAATTTCACCAGTATGGAAGAATCCGATTTATAACGATATTCTTCAATAAAGAACGGAACTAGAATCCCGTCAATCTCACAAACAAGATAAGGATCCTCGCTGTCGTCAAATACATCGCTTGTTGTTAACAACGTTATTTCACCTTTAATACCATGAGGTTTGGCAAATTGCCCTATCTTAAAAACATCTTCTTTTTTTAACATATACTGGTGTATTAAAGACGGGTTATACGTGCACCGATACTATTCAGGCGCTTATCAATATTCTGATATCCGCGGTCTATCTGATCAATGTTATGAATATGGCTTGTACCTTCGGCGCTCATCGCAGCGATGAGCAGTGCTATTCCGGCACGAATATCAGGCGAAACCATAGTTGCGCCCCGTAATTTATAGCGATTTCCCAAACCAATAACTGTTGCCCTGTGAGGATCGCAAAGAATAATTTGCGCCCCCATATCAATTAGTTTATCCACAAAGAAAAGCCGGCTTTCAAACATTTTCTGATGAATCAGAACACTTCCAACAGCCTGGGTTGCAACTACAAGAAATACACTCAGTAAATCGGGGGTTAATCCTGGCCAGGGTGCATCCGCAATAGTCATGATCGAACCATCGATAAAAGTATCTATTTCGTACGATTCATGGGTAGGAATATGAATATCATCGCCTATCTGCTCCACTGTAATACCTAATCGGCGGAACGATTCGGGAATAATACCCAACATATCATATCCTGTATTTTTAATAGTAATATTAGAACCGGTCATCGCCGCCATTCCAATAAAACTCCCCACCTCAATCATATCCGGAAGTATGGTATGAGTTGCCCCCCCCATAGCTTCGACTCCCTGAACGGTAAGCAAATTGGATCCAACACCGGAGATTATAGCTCCCATCCGGATCAATAGTTTGGAAAGCTGCTGCAAATAAGGTTCGCAGGCAGCGTTATAGATAGTTGTTGTACCTTTCGCCATAACAGCCGCCATAAGAATATTGGCTGTTCCGGTTACCGACGCTTCGTCAAGAAGCATGTAAGCGCCCTTCAGCTGTTTGGCTTCAATCTCATACAACTGAGTTGACGGATCGTAAGTAAAAGTTGCGCCCAGCTTTTGAATTCCGGCAAAATGAGTATCCAATCTCCGGCGACCAATCTTGTCGCCACCAGGTTTGGGAATCACGGCTTTGCCGAAACGCGCAACCAACGGGCCTACAATCATAACAGAGCCTCTCAATGAGGCACTTTTACGAAGAAAATCATCGGTCTTTAAATAATCCATATCAACGTTGTCTGCCTGAAAAGTATAGGTATCAGGAGACAGTCGTTCTACCTTTACCTGCATATCCCGCAAAAGTTGAATCAGATTATTTACATCCAATATATCGGGTATGTTGTGTATGGTTACTTTTTCGGGAGTCAGCAAAACCGCACAGATCACCTGCAACGCTTCATTTTTAGCTCCCTGCGGAATAATCTCTCCGTTTAATCTGCAACCACCTTCAATAACAAATGATGCCATAAGCTATGTGTACAAAAGGTTAACGACCTTTACGTGTGAAGTTTTTGTTTGTGCTTTTGCGGGAAAGAATATCCCGGCTTTCAGTTAGTTTATGCTGCTCTTCATCAAGAACAATCTTACCTCCCGACAATTCATCCAAATCCTTAAATATCTTACGATCGTCTACGGCTTCCTTATTCCAGTTAAGGAAAGATTTCTTCATCTGGTTAGCCAGAAGCTTAATCAGATAGTTTTTTTCCTGACCATCTTCAAATTCATTTGCCTTACCTATCATTCGCTCGAGCGTTTTACCATAATGACGGTAACGGATTCGTCCTGTATTGTAAGGAACGCGTGGAGGACGGCTAAACAAATCTTCTTTTTTTACGATTTCGTAAGGATAATCGATGTCTAGTTGAAAATCAGCCATAATTGCCAAATGATCCCACAATATGTGCTTAAAGTCGTTAACATCACGCAAGTGAGGAAACATATTCCCCATAATATTGATTATTGAATTGGCACATCGCATGCGTTCTTCCTTATCTTCTATAGTTAGACAATAATCCACCATATTCTGGATATTACGTCCGTACTCGGGTAAGATCAAACGTTTTAGTTCTGTATTATATTCCATCTCTGTCTTTGATTATTCTGCAAAAATACACAATTAAATTGAATATCTGAAGAGTAAACAACAGAAGCTGCTCTCTTTATCTTCATTTATATTTCTTTTCACGTTTAATGGTTAAAAACAGAATTATTTTCGTACGTTTGCATGATATAATCGTAAATTAAACAGTCATGACAACACAGCTCCAAGCTAAATTTATAGTGTTGATTTTTCTACTTATATTTGCAGGTTGTAACAATTCGTCAAAGAAAACTAATCAAAATGACGTAACGTTCGATTCTATTGTTGTTGAGAAAAGCTATCATCTGCTTGAAAACCCGGAGAATCCTAATTGTAACCTTCAAATAAATTTCACTTATCCAACCAAAATTGAGAATAAGCAGTATTTGAAAAATATACAGCGCATTTTTACTGAAGCTTATTTCGGAGATGCTTATGCGACCTATTCGCCTCAGGAGGCTTCTGCAAAATACGCAGAATCTTATCTTGCCAATTACAAAGCACTCGAGAAAGACTTTATATCAGAAGCTGAAAAAGATTCAGACATGCCTCTGGGGGCGTGGTACTCTTATTACGAAATGTCTTCGAATAAGATAACATACAATCAAAGCGGGTTGCTCTGCTTTACGGTTAACTTCGAAAATTACACCGGTGGGGCTCATGGTTCTCACTCATACTTCAACCATGTCGTAAACTTAAAAACAGGATTGGTTGTTACAGAAAAAGAGATATTTACCGATAATTATGAGGACGAATTGGCAAAAGTACTTGTTGCTGCCATAGCGAAACAAAATCAGGTAAACGACGTAAAAGCATTGGAAAATATCGGTTTTTTTAGTGTGGATGAAATCTTCCCTAACGGAAATTTCAGCATAGATGAAACCGGTATCAATTATACATTTAATGAATATGAAATAGCGGCTTATGTTGTAGGGGTAACCAATGTACATCTTCCTTTCGGAGAGATACAACACCTGCTTCGCAAAGAAAGCCCTATAGCACATCTTGCATTTTAAAAATATGAAAGTAATTCAATCTTATTTCCCGGAGTTAAGCGAACATCAACTGGAGCAGTTCGCGGCTCTCAACGATTTATATACCGACTGGAATGCGAAAATCAATGTTATTTCTCGTAAAGACATTGAAAATTTGTATCTGCATCATGTGCTCCACTCATTGGGTATCGTTAAAATGCTCCGTTTTAAAGATGGTTCTTCAGTAATGGATGTCGGTACTGGGGGAGGATTCCCTGGTATTCCTCTTGCTATCTTTTTCCCCGAAGTTCAGTTTCATTTGGTTGACAGTATCGGTAAAAAAATAAAAGTTGGTCAAGCAGTAGCCGAAAGTATCGGACTAAAAAATATTACATTCCGCCACTGCAGGGCCGAAGAAGAGAAACAAAAATTTGACTTTGTGGTAAGCAGGGCTGTTATGCCGTTGACCGATTTAGTCAATCTGGTCCGAAAAAATATAAAAAAAGAGCAACATAACGCATTACCAAACGGTTTGATTTGTCTAAAAGGGGGCGAACTTCAGCATGAAATTCTGCCTTTTCGGAATCAGGCGTTGAGTTTTGAACTGGGAACCTATTTTAAAGAAGAGTTTTTCAAAACAAAAAAAGTTGTATACGTTCCATTATGATACATGTAAAACGTTTCGAGTTCAACTATTTCTCTGTAAACACTTACCTGCTGTACGATAAAACAGGTGAGTCTGTGTTGATTGACTGTGGCTGCATGAACCAGCGTGAAGAAGAAGAGTTGTCCGGTTTCATTGAAGAAAACAAACTTACTATAAAACGGCTTCTGTGCACACACTTACATCTGGACCATGTTTTCGGAAATGCATATGCAGCAAAAACATACGGAGTGGAACCTGAAGCACACAAAGCGGATACAGAACTCCTGCCATCTGCAGAAGTGCAGGCTAAGTCTTTTGGATTGACGATGAAAGGAAAAAGCAACGATAGCATCCGCTATATTACAGTTGGAGAATCCATTCGTTTTGGAGAAAGTACTTTAACCACGCTTCATGTACCGGGCCACTCTCCGGGAAGTCTTGTTTTCTACAGTGCTGAAAGCAACCTGGCCATTACCGGTGATACCCTTTTTGCAGGAAGTATCGGAAGGTCTGATTTATGGGGAGGAAATCCCGATGTATTAGTCGCCGCTATCCGCGAGAAACTACTTAATCTACCGGAAGACACCGTCATATATCCCGGACATGGGCCAGAATCATCGATTAGGGAAGAAAAACTTAGCAATCCGTATATTTAAAAACACAACCATATAAAATACCTAAAATCTATGGACACAAATAAATTTGTAAACCGCCATGTAGGCATTAGGGGTGAGGAAATACCTTTAATGCTTAAAACAATTGGAGTCAGTTCAATGGATGAATTAATCAACCAGACCATTCCATCCGGCATCATGCTAAAAGAACCTTTAAACCTGCCTGAGGCGATGACTGAACGCGAATACGCTGAACACATTGCCGAACTTGGTTCCAAAAATGAAATCTTTACATCTTACATAGGAATGGGATGGTATGACACCGTAACTCCTGCTCCCATCCAGCGCAATGTACTGGAAAATCCTGTTTGGTATACCTCATACACTCCCTATCAGGCAGAAATCTCGCAAGGTCGTTTGGAAGCTCTTCTTAACTTTCAGACCATGATATGTGATCTTACCGGTTTACCTCTTACTAACTGTTCATTATTAGACGAGGCAACTGCCGGTGCAGAAGCTGCTACCATGTTCTACGGAGCCAGAAGCCGTGCCCAGATTAAAAACGAAGCAAATACTTTGTTTGTTGACGAACATGTATTTGTTTCTACTTTGGCAGTGCTTCATACGCGTATGAAACCTCAGGGAATCAAGATTGTTAGAGGTAATTACAAAACATTTAACTTCACACCTGATGTGTTTGGTGCTATTGTTCAATTCCCAAACAAAAACGGATCCCTGGAAGATTACAAGTCTTTCGTAGCTCAAGCTAATGAAAACGGAACCCGCGTCGCTGTTGCCGCCGACTTACTTAGTCTGGTTTTGCTAACTCCTCCGGGGGAATGGGGTGCAGATGTTGTATTTGGCAGCAGTCAGCGTTTTGGAATTCCAATGTACTTCGGAGGACCATCTGCTGGTTATATGGCTACCAAAGACGAATATAAACGTACAATTCCAGGGCGCATTATTGGTATTTCTAAAGATGCCTACGGAAAACCGGCCTATCGTCTGGCGTTGCAAACCCGCGAACAACATATCAAACGCGAAAAGGCAACTTCCAACATCTGTACTGCTCAGGCATTGCTGGCTACAATGGCCGGATTCTATGCCGTATACCATGGTGCGGAAGGGTTAAAAGATATAGCCTCAAGAATTCACAGTTATGCCGGATTTTTATCTGTCGAGCTTGAAAAAATGGGATATAAACAATTGAACAAAGACTATTTTGACACTCTTAAGATAGAGCTTCCGGTAAATGTATCATTGAGTGCACTGAGAGAAATTGCCCTCGAATGCAAGGTTAACCTTCGTTATTTCGGGGACGGTCATATTGGCGTAAGCCTTGACGAAACAACGCAGACTACTGATATCGGTGTATTACTTTATATATTCGCCGGGGCAGCAGGTAAAGATTACTTGTTAAATGAATCGGTTCCTGTAAAGCACTACTTTGATAATAAGTTTGAACGGACTTCGAAGTTTCTGCAACAAGATGTATTTAAAAAATATCACACAGAAACGGAACTGATGCGCTATATAAAACGACTGGAACGTAGAGATATTTCTTTAGCTCATTCTATGATATCACTGGGTTCATGTACAATGAAACTCAATGCTGCTTCCGAATTATTTGTATTAAGTAACCCTCAATTCAGTTGTATCCACCCCTATGCTCCGGATGAACAGGTGGAAGGATATACCGAAATGATAGAAAACCTCTCCTCATATCTTGCAACTATTACAGGATTTAAAGGTGTTAGTTTTCAGCCCAATTCAGGTGCTGCAGGCGAATATACAGGCTTAAAGGTTATTCGTACGTATCTTGAAAGCATCGGACAAGGAGCCCGAAACATTGTTTTATTACCCTCTTCGGCCCACGGAACAAATCCTGCCAGTGCCGTACAGTGTGGATTTACAACGGTTACTGTTATATGCGACGATAAAGGGAACATCGATATGAATGATTTCCGAAATAAAGCCGAAGCAAATAAGGATAACCTGGCTGCAACCATGATTACCTATCCTTCCACACACGGAATCTTTGAAACATCCATTGTAGAAATATGTCAACTCGTACATAGTTATGGCGGACAGGTTTATATGGATGGTGCAAACATGAATGCGCAGGTTGGGCTTACCAATCCAGGCTTTATTGGTGCAGACGTTTGTCACCTCAACCTACATAAAACATTTGCCATTCCTCACGGTGGAGGGGGTCCTGGAGTTGGTCCTATCTGCGTAGCCGAACATCTGATACCCTTCCTGCCTTCGCACCCTATAATTTCGGAAGGAGAGCTAAACAGTGTATCTGCTGCACCTTATGGCAGTGCAGGCGTTTTACCTATTACTTATGGTTACATCCGCATGCTGGGAGCTGAAGGATTATCCACAGTAACAAAAACGGCTATTCTGAATGCTAATTATCTGGCTGCTAAATTTAAAGACACCTACGGTATTGTATATACCGGTTCAACAGGTCGTGTTGGTCACGAGTTGATTATGGAATGCCGGGGTGTAAAAGAACGGTCGGGAATTGACGAAGGTGATATTGCCAAACGCTTAATGGATTTCGGTTATCACGCTCCAACTCTCTCTTTTCCCGTTCACGGAACATTGATGGTTGAACCAACAGAAAGCGAAAGCCTGGCCGAACTTGACAGATTTGTTGAAGTAATGGATTGCATCTGGAATGAAATTAAGGAAGTCGAAACAGGCATAGCCGACAAAAATGATAATGTATTAAAAAATGCGCCTCATCCCGAATACGAAGTAACCGGAGATGAATGGAAACACTCCTACTCACGTAGCAAAGCTGCCTTTCCGCTGGATTGGCTTCACGAAAGCAAGTTTTGGATTAATGTGGCCCGTATAGATAATGCTTATGGCGACCGCAACCTTATCCCAACAATTTGTTCTTGTGATATCTAAAATAATTGTATTATTTTTACCAAATAAAAACGAAGTAATATGTTAAGCAAAAGTTTAGAAGCTGCTTTAAACAAGCAGATCAATGCTGAATTTTGGTCAGCCTACCTTTATCTTTCTATGTCGACAGACTTTGCAGCTAAAGGATATCCTGGGTTTGCAAACTGGATGAACATACAGTTCAAAGAAGAACAAGATCATGCTATGAAGTTTATGAACTATGTTATCGCACGTGGTGGAAGAGTTGAACTGAAGCCAATAGCAGAAGTTACTACTTCATGGGATACTCCGTTAAACGCGTTCCAGGAGACTTTGACTCACGAACGAGAAGTTACAGCTCTTATCAATAACCTTAACTCTTTGGCTGTCGAAGAAAAAGACTATGCCACTGAATCTATGCTTCGTTGGTTTATTGACGAACAGGTTGAAGAAGAAGAAACTGCACAAAGTCTGATCGATGCCTTGAAAATGATTAAAGATAATGGTTTTGGACTTTACACATTAGACAAAGAGCTTGCCGCCCGCGTATATACTCCGGCTACCACAGCTTAATCAATAAACTTTCAGCCGGAACATAGAGTTAAACTCCATGTTCCGGCTTTTTTTTATTACAATGCGAACCTTTCTCGCTTTCATAATCCCTCATGTAAAAAACGATCCTATGAGAAATCTATTTTTAGCTTTGGCTGTAGTTGCATTAACGGCATGTACCAAAACTACTGAAAACAAAGTAACTTGCTTTGCCTGGCAAGGCGAAGGGGAAAACACAACAGAAGAAACCCTGAAGGCTGATTTCAGTAAATGGAAAGGTCATGGAATAGACGGCGTATGTTACAATGCTGGTCACGATGTTGAAAAGCATCGCCGAGCCGCTCAAGCAGCAAAAGCAAATGGAATGGAATACCATGCATGGATACCGGCCATGTTGCAAAGCGGACCTGAAATTGATTCTACCTGGTATGCCATTAACCGTAACGGAGAATCCGCTTACCGTGTTCAGGCATATGTCCCCTATTACAAATTTCTTTGTCCAAACAAAGAAGAAGTAATCAACTATCTTACATCTATGTATAGTAAGGTGGCCGACATTCCTGAAGTGGATGCCATACATCTTGATTATATTCGTTTTGTTGATGTGATACTGGCCCGAGGGTTATGGGACAAGTACGGTCTTGTAATGAACGAAGAGTATCCTGTTGCCGATTACTGTTACTGCGATAAATGTGTAAGCGATTTCAAAGCCGCAACAGGCATTGACATTAAAACGATCGAGGATCCTTCTAAATGTGAAGAATGGAAACAGTTTCGCTGCGATGTAATCACTAAATTGGTTAATCATATTGCCGATGCTGTACATGCAAAAGGCAAGAAAATCGATGCAGCTGTATTTCCAGGTCCCGACTCATATGCTAAAAAAATGGTTCGCCAGGAATGGAATAAGTGGAATCTTGATGCATTCTTTCCAATGAACTACAATGACTTTTATCTTGAAGGACCAAAATGGATTGGTAAAATTGTAAAAGAAGAAGTTACATCTGTTAACGGCAAAAAGCCAATTTACAGCGGACTTTTTATTTGTCGCGATTACGAGAACAAAGCAAATATCAAAGATCCGGAAGGACATGGATTGGTTCCTTCCGAAATTGAAGAAGCAGTACGTCTTTCAATGGAAAACGGTGCTGCAGGTGTATGTCTGTTTACTCCGGGTAATATGACGGATGCACACTGGCAGGCCTTCGACAAAGCCATTCATCAAAAGTACACTGTTAAATAAATTACACCAGTGAATTAATACAAAAGAACAGTTAATCAACATTTATTCTCGATTAACTGTTCTTTTTGTGTAAAAACATTTGATAAGATAGTCTTTTTGAAGTATTTAAATATAATGGATATCACTTATGAACAGATTAGTAAGAATAACAGCCTCTGAAGATATTTTTCCTGAATATCAAAATACGCCAGTCGGACTTCTTTTGGAATATCATAATCTCGATCGCGAATTTGATACTTATATACAAGCACAACTACTGGTAGGGATGTGTATGGATCATAGAAAACACCTTCATATTCCTGATAACTTTGCATTTATAATCCGTTCAGGAGGCGCTAATTTAAGATATAGCGAATTTAAAGTTTCTTATGCGATTGCTGTTGGTAACGTCAGATATATTGTGATTATTGCTCACAACAACTGCGGTATGGTTAATCTGTTTGCACGCAAAAATCAATTTATCGACGGACTTGTTGAAAAAGCCGGATGGAGCAGAGAAAGGGCCGAAGAACACTTTGAATACTATTCTCCCGTGTTCGAGATTGGAAATGAAATAGATTTTGTACTTAGCGAAGCCAAACGTCTCCGGCTTGTCTATCCACGAATAACGGTTGTACCAATGTACTACAAAGTAGAAGATAATCACTTATATTTATTAAGAGAATAGCACCCTGATTTTGAATAAAAAAAATTGAATGAATGCTCAATAGAAACCAATGTGTGCACTTTCCGGGACAAAGTGCTTTGATTTAAAGAATGTTTGATTAATTTTGCCCCCCAATGTCCAAATGATCAAACAGAATTGTACTAAGCTACAAAATCTAATATCACTATAATATGAGTTTAAGAATTATTGTATTAGCAAAACAGGTACCGGATACACGTAATGTGGGTAAAGATGCTATGAAGGCCGATGGTACGGTTAACCGTGCCGCTCTTCCAGCAATTTTCAACCCGGAAGACCTGAATGCGTTGGAGCAAGCTTTGCGCTTGAAAGATGCTTATCCCGATACTACCATCACACTTCTTACGATGGGTCCGGGACGTGCAGCAGAAATTATCCGCGAAGGTTTATACCGTGGTGCAGATGGCGGCTATTTGTTGACAGACCGTGCTTTTGCAGGTGCCGACACGTTAGCTACCTCTTACGCGCTTTCAATGGCTGTTCGTAAAATAAAAGAGTATGATCTGATTCTTTGTGGTCGTCAGGCTATCGATGGCGATACAGCACAAGTTGGTCCTCAGGTGGCCGAAAAGCTTGGATTGAGTCAGATTACTTACGCAGAAGAAATCCAGAAAGTAGAAAATGGTAAAATAACCGTTAAACGTCGTCTTGAACGAGGTGTAGAAACAGTTGAAGGTCTTTTACCTATTGTTATTACAGTTAACGGTACAGCTCCCGACTGTCGTCCCCGTAACGCCAAGTTTTTGCAAAAGTACAAACATGCCAAAACCGTTACTGAAAAACAGGAATCAAACGATGATTATACTGAATTATTCAACCTGCGCCCATATCTGAATCTTACAGAATTAAGCGTAGCCGACGTAGAAGCTGATGTAAAAGCATGTGGATTATCCGGATCACCCACAAAAGTAAAGAAAATTGAAAATGTGGTATTTCAGGCTAAGGAAAGCAAAACACTGAGTCCGTCTGATACAGAGATTGAAGAACTGATGATCGAATTAATAGCAAACCACACCATCGGTTAATGCTTCACTTTTAAATGGAAACAAAAATGAATAATTTATTTGTATATTGCGAAATTGAAGACGGCATTGTGGCAGACGTAAGTCTGGAACTACTTACCAAAGGCCGCTCGCTGGCAACCCAACTTGGGTGCCGTCTGGAGGCTGTTGCCGCCGGAACAAAACTTGACGGCATAGGAGCTCAGGTATTCCCTTTTGGTGTGGATGTATTACATATTTTCGATGATGCACGCCTATTTCCCTATACTTCTCTGCCACACACTTCTGTTCTCGTTAATTTGTTTACCGAAGAAAAACCGCAGATCGCCCTTATGGGTGCAACAAGTATCGGCCGCGACTTAGGTCCACGTGTTTCTTCTGCACTAACAAGCGGACTTACAGCAGACTGTACGTCTCTTGAAATTGGCGATCACGAAGAAAAGAAAGAAAACAAAGTATATAAGAATCTTCTTTATCAAATTCGTCCTGCTTTCGGGGGTAATATCGTTGCAACGATTGTTAACCCTGAATGTCGTCCTCAGATGGCTACGGTTCGCGAGGGAGTGATGAAAAAAGAAATTCTGGATCCATCTTATAAAGGCGAAACAATCAAACACGATGTAAACAAGTATGTTAGTGAAACAGACTTTGTGGTATCTGTTATTGACCGTCAGATGGAAAAAAGCAAAACAAACATCAAAGGCTCTCCAATTATTGTTGCAGGGGGATATGGCGTTGGTTCAAAAGAAAACTTTGATTTACTTCATAAACTTGCTGCCGTTCTGGGTGGCGAAGTAGGTGCTTCCCGCGCTGCGGTTGATGCCGGATTTACTGAACACGATCGTCAGATTGGTCAAACCGGTGTTACTGTACGTCCGAAACTTTACATTGCCTGCGGTATATCCGGTCAGATTCAGCATATCGCCGGTATGCAGGAGAGTTCAATGATCATTTCCATCAACAATGATCCGAATGCTCCTATCAATACTATTGCCGACTATGTAATTACTGGTACGGTTGAGGAAGTAATTCCTAAGATGATTAAGTATTATAAGAAGAATTCAAAGTAAACAAGAGTATGGCTAATTTCTATTTAGATAATCCCAGCATGAAGCACCACTTGCATCATCCGCTTATGAAGCGGATTGTGGAGCTTAAAGAACGCAATTACAGAGATAAAGATGTTTGCGACTATGCGCCTATCGATTTCGAAGATGCAATGGATAGCTACGAAAAAGTGTTGGAAATTGTTGGCGAAATTTGTGGCGACATTATCGCTCCTAACGCAGAAAGCGTTGACCATGACGGACCAACAGTAAAAGACGGACGTGTATCTTATGCAGCCGGAACCAAACAAAACCTCGATGCTGTTGTAAAAGCAGGATTAATGGGTGTGGCGATGCCTCGTCGTTATACTGGTCTGAATTTCCCAATCGTTCCATATATCATGGCTGCAGATCTTGTTTCGCGCGCCGATGCCGGTTTCGAAAACCTTTGGGGATTGCAAGACTGTGCCGAAACGTTATATGAATTCGGGAACGAAGAACAACGCCAGAAATATATACCGCGTATTTGTGCCGGCGAAACCATGTCGATGGACCTTACCGAGCCGGATGCAGGATCCGATTTACAATCGGTTATGCTTAAAGCAACGTACAGTGAAAAGGATGGCTGTTGGTATCTTAACGGTGTGAAACGTTTCATCACCAATGGAGATGCAGATATTCACCTGGTACTAGCCCGTAGCGAAGATGGAACTAAAGACGGACGTGGTCTGTCTATGTTTATTTACGATAAGAAAAACGGTGGAGTTAATGTACGCCGTATCGAAAATAAAATGGGGATCAAGGGTTCTCCTACCTGCGAGCTTGTTTACAAAAATGCCAAAGCAGAACTTTGTGGCGACCGCAAGCTTGGTCTTATTAAATATGTGATGGCTCTAATGAATGGTGCCCGTTTGGGTATTATGGCACAAGCTGTAGGTTTAAGCGAAGCTGCTTACCGCGAAGGACTTGCTTACGCTAAAGACCGTAAGCAGTTTGGTAAAGCTATTATCGAATTCCCTGCAATATACGAAATGGTAGCGCTCATGCGTGCAAAAGCAGACGCTTCGCGTGCTATGTTGTATGAAACCGCTCGTTTTGTAGATATGTACAAGGCGCTGGAAGATATGGCAAAAGATCAAAAGCTTACACCCGAAGAAAGAACTGAATATAAGTATTATAGCAAACTGGCAGATGCATTTACCCCAATGGGAAAAGGTATGACTACCGAATACGCTAACCAGAATGCCTACGATGCTATTCAAATTCACGGAGGTTCAGGTTTTATGAAAGACTATGCCTGCGAACGCATCTATCGTGACGCTCGTATCACAAATATTTACGAAGGGACTACACAATTACAGGTTGTAGCAGCCATTCGTCACGTAACCACAGGAACCTACCTGAGCCGTATACGCGAATACGAGGCAATCAACTACAAACCCGAATTGGGTGACTTGAAAAAGAAACTGATGGCGATGACAGAAATCTACGCTAAATTGGTTACTATGGTTACCGAAACGAAAGATAACGAGTACATCGACTTCCAGGCGCGTCGTTTGGTAGAAGCCGGAGCACACTGTGTGATGGGTTACCTATTATTACAAGATGCAAATGCAGATGAAAGCTTCCGTCGTTCAGCTGAAGTTTATATCAACTACGGACAAGCAGAAGTAAATAAGATCAATGGCTACATCTGTAGCTTCGATATGGAAGACCTGGGCTATTACAAACAATAGTTTTTGTCCGGTTTAATTCAAAATAAAAAGGCTGCTTCCAACATGAAGCAGCCTTTTTCATTTCTCATTTTATACTAATCAATTGCCATAAACATATATCTCAGCAATGCTGGTAAATGGATCGCGGTTACTATCAGGTAAATATATTTTCAAATAACGTCCTTTCTCTGTATTAACCGAAGAAGGAACATTGATTTGCATGCCATCTCCATCCGAGAAGACTCCTTCACCTATCTTTACCCAGGATGAGTCATTAGCATCATTACTGTCACTTACAAAAATCTGAACAGTATTTGCATCTGTGTTTCCAGGTCGACGATATACATCTAGCTGAGAAATTCTTTTAGCCGATTTCATATCAATAATAGCCCAGTGAGGCAAAGGAGTGTTCTCTCCTTCCCAGTTGGAGTGCCAGTAAGAACCTAAATCGTCATCAATCAAAGTAGTCATACCACCACCGTCGCTGGCTGTTTCATCAGAACATTCAATAACAGACCAACCACTTCTATCATACAGATAGGTTGATGGGAATAAATCTGTATGCGTTGTCCAGGCCGTATAAAAGGTATCTATTGATTCGCTCTCAGGAATAAATGAAGAACGAAATTCTAACGAAGAACCAGCCTTAGCATCAGGACAACTTACCGAATAATCGCCTGCTGGCATCGAGACCACAGCCTGTGTTCCATCATTTTTCAAATAACGAACCTCATTGGCCACTAACCCCTCTGCTGCAGAAAACCATTCAACTACTCCCCCAATATCGGACAATTCTATTTTTTTGATACGGCGATTAGTCAATGTCGAATTATACGTTTCACCATAAGAAGAACCGAAATCAACAGTGGAAAGGGAACTATGACCAAAATTATCAGTTGTCTTAATATCAAATGTATAAGACTTTTCCGGCATATTTGTTAACACTGATTCAAGACTATCAATCCCAGCATTCAGTTTAACGGGTATAATTAATGAATCTTTCCCGTCATTCCAAAAGATATCGATCGATTTCACATTCGGCGAGTTGTACATCCAGCAACGGAAAAGAATCCGACCTTTTCCGGCAATAAAAGAAACCGAATCTGGTTTAGGTGCATAAATTACTTCTCCACCTTCAATAAATTCTTTATGAATATCCATAAAGTCTTCACAAGAAGCTAGTGTGAGAAAAGTAATGAAAAATAATAAACCATTATATAACTTTTTCATCGTTTTTTTCTTTAAAAGATTAAGAAATCGCTTAACTATTCAACAACTTTTCCGTAAAAATCAACATCCGCAGGATGGGTAAAAGTCGTACCACCAAACGTGCTTTGAATTACAATACGGATATAACGAATCGGAGCCTGAGATAATTCAAAAACAAACTCATGTCCGGCAGTACCTGCAGTAATATCTTCATCAGTAACTGTTCCAGATGGAGAACCCGAAGGTTTTATGATTTCACAATTCATAATTTTAGTCCATTCACTCCAATCTCCATTCTGAGAGGGTTTTGTAGCACAACCATACACTTCAAACTTTTGAGGATTACCCCAATTATAGTAAGAATCACTAAACTTTCTCTGGTGCATTACAATTCGGCTCAATTTCGCAACACGACCTAAATCTATTGTAAAAGGAGCTGGAATAGAAGAGTTAGGCGAATGTCCGAATGTTTCATGGTCGTCATCAATCAAATAACTATCCATTCCTTCCCAATTGGTAAAATTTTGATCATTACTCAATTTCATCACATTCATTTTTCTTTTATCCAGTTTCTCTTCAAACATGGGCGTAATTCGTCCTTCTATCGGGAAAATAGTATCAGAAGAATTCCCCCAGTTATCCCTGATTATTGTAGCAAAAAAGCGAGGTTCAGGAGCATAGCCTCGCAAGCTTTGCCGGCTCGACTCGGTCTCAGTCGTAATAATTTTCATGGTTTGCATTAATCCCAAAGAATCCTGAGCTAAAAACTCAAAAGTAAGTGGAGCTTTGTCTAAATTTTGCCAGTTAAACTGTGCACCGCCAAAATCGCTGATGATATTGACTGTTTTTATAGCCTTGCTTAAGGATGACTCCAAAGGATTAAATGTAACTTTTACAGGATCTGAAACAATCTGTCCCCTATTAACGGTATAAAGCTGCACCTCATGACTTAACGTATCATTATATCCCAATATTTTCAGCTTATTATCATAAAATGAAGCTGTTGCTTCATATGATTGGCCGTTAGACAAAACATACACTCCTTTTACACCAAGTATATCTTCTGCATCAGGAATTCGATAAGTTATTATTACTCCGCCAGGCACCTGCTGTGTTTTAACTTCTGTTACAACACCAGGCTTTCCAAGGCTCTCAGTTATAGGATCCAGTTGCTTTTCAGAGCAAGAGCAAACTATAAACAATAAGACTACTAAATACAAATATTTTGTTTTCATAATTCAACGCATTTTTTAATTACCATCCTGGATTTTGAACCAACTGAGGATTCTTAGTTAAATCACTTTCAGGAATTGGAGCAAAATAATCCCGGTATGTAAATTTCTGAGTGTATAAAGTTGTTACCGAATAATAATCCTCCAATTCGGAAGCATTGACATTCCAACCTTGAATTAAACGATTCTGTTCTTTCTGAGCCGTCTTCCAGCGATGGCTATCCCAGTAGTACGCACCCTCGCATGCTAACTCTATTTTACGTTCGCGTTGAATAATCTCACGCATTCCTGCCTTTGTACTTGGCTTGGTTGGTTGATTGGAATATTTCTGCCAGCTGGTAACTACACCTTCAAGACCTGCGCGTTCTCTTACCATATCAATATATGTGTATACTTCGGCATTTGGAGTTTCTTTCGTTTCATTCAAAGCTTCCGCGTACATCAACAAAAGATCTGCAAAACGCATATCCGGGAACGGATAATTTTCATAAGAAACACTATTCGCATCACGGAAAGTTGAGTTAATAGACACCAATTTTTTAGGCCAGTAACCCGTAGCGTTATAGTCACCCGGATTAAATACAGAAGAGTATTCGCCAAAACGATTTTTAGGATATAAACAATCTTCGTCATTATCCGGATAATTTTTATAAGAATTACCGTACCATTTACCCCGGTCAAATCCCAATGTTGAATAGAATCGTGGTTCACGGTCAAAATTCATGGCAGCAGTTTGTTCACCTTCCTGAATATAATATTTATGCTCTTCATCACCTGTACGAAGATTGAATCGTTTAGCATAGTCGTAATTTTTATCCTCCTCAATAGGCACTCCATTTTTAGAATAGAATTGTTCAACTGTAGCAAATGGAACACTCAGTTTACCTGAAGTCGAAGAAGACGTTCCTTGTTCCAGACGAGGAAAACACGGACTCTGTAAACCAGAATTAATCGGATAAGAAGAGTTACCCCATACTAATTCGATATTCCAACGCTCGCTAACAGAACTTCTCAAAGTATTAACAAGCATCGTTTCATCTGATAATTGTTTTGTGGCAACAAAGTCTGACTTCTGATATAACCGAATACCTGCTGAATCGCACATATTAATGGCCGCTTTACATGCCACGGCCGCTTTTTCCCACCGGCTTGCATCATACACCTGATTAAAGAATGGCTCTCCTTTATTATCAATAAAACTGTTATAATCTGTATTGCCATTAAACAGCGGACTTGCCCAATAAAGAAGCGCTTTGGCTTTCAACATATAAGCAGCTGGTTGAGTAAATCGGCCCAACTCTGTTGTACGGTTTTCAATTACTCTCGGCAACGCTTTGCTTTCAATTACTTCGTCAAGCAATTCAATTACATAGGCAAAACAATCGTCAATCTTTTCCCGATAAACGCGTACACCTTGTGTTGATTCATTAATAGGCGTATTTTCTCTAAGCGGACAGATTGGACCGTAAAAAGAAATCAGATAGAAATGCAGGTAGGCTTTTATAAGTTTAACCTCAGCAATCATACGATTCTTCTCATATTGGTTTAAATCCTGAACACCTTCTACGTTATCAAGGAAAGTATTACATTCTCTTATACCCCCATACAGTGTACGTATTAAATCGCCGGTACCTCCCCAATAATTTATCAGAGCAGAAGTAGGGCTATCCTGTCCCAACCCAAACCTCATTCCTCCATCGGTTTTACTTTCTTTGTTGAAAACCATTTCTAACGCACCAAAGATTCCAGGATTTTCGTTCCATCCTGCCGATTTCGGCATACCCCAATAGCAGGTAGCCAAATATTGTTCTGTCGTGTAGCGATCAGCAAATGCGTTGTCTAATGTGGCAATGTTATCGGGTACCACATCCAGATAATTACATGAACTTACCGACAAAGCAGTAAGAGCACATAGTGCAAATTTATAGATAGATTTCATTACGTTTATTTTTTATTAGAATCCGACATTTAGTCCTACATTAAATACTCGTTGTACCGGATAACCAAGTCCGTTACCGGCCATTTCAGGATCCCACAATTTGAATCTGCTCCAGCAAAGCAAATTGGTACCGCTAACATAAAACCGAAGATTCTGCACTTTGAATTTTTTAGTTGCTTTCTGTGGAACTGTGTATCCTAACTCCACAGATTTAAGACGAAGGAACGTAGCATCCTGCATAAACCATGTGCTGGTTTGGTTATTGTTTTCGACAGAATAGTTGGCAAGACGAGGCCATAATGCATATGGATTCCGGTTGCTTTCTGACCAATAATTATCTGCATATGCCTGTAATATTGAGTTTTGACCAACACGTCCATCTTCATCATCCGAATCCAGGAACGGAGTTGTGCGGTAAAGATCAAGCCAAAATGACTGCCGGGCAGAACCCTGGAAAAAGAGAGAAGCATCTACTCCTTTGAATCCTACAGAACAACCAAAACCATAATTGATCTCTGGTGTTGTGGGGTGTCCGATTGGAACTTTATCCAATTCTGAAATTTTACCATCCCCATTTACATCGCGATATTTGATATCACCAGCCATATAATCTCCAAACTGTGTAGGAGAATTTTCCACTTCCAAATCATCTACGAATAAACGTTCCGCTATATAGCCCCACGTCTGACCTAACGATTTCCCTACTCTCGACACCCATGGAGTAGCACTATAATCCGGTTCTTCCCATTCATCAACTTGGCTGGTTGCATATGTGAAGGTTGCACGACCTGTAATCCACAAGTCTTTATTGACACTTTTTTCATAATTCAATTCAACATCTACTCCCTGTCCGCTTGCCTTACCTAAATTCGCTTTTACGGCAGGAATTACACCCATTGTGGCAGGAATAATTCTATCAAGTAAGATATTTTCACGTCTTTCATGAAAAACATCAATATTAGCAGACCAGCCATACACTGTAGCTATTTCTGTACCTAAATTTAACTTATATGCCGTTTCCCATCCAATTTTATCATTCGCATATCTTGAAACATTAATACCCCTTGGATTATAGTTTAGCTGAGTTCCCCAGTTAACCCAACGTTCTGCATTCATGTCTACTTGCGATAAATAGTAGAATCGGTCGTTATCACTACCAATCGCATCATTACCCACTAAACCGTAAGTAGCTTTCAATTTGAATTGGGTAATCGTTTTTTTCAAAGTCTTAAAGAACGCCTCATTGGAAAGCATCCATGCAACCCCTACAGAAGGAAAGAAACCCCATCGGTTATTCTTTGAAAAACGTTCGGATCCGTTGTAACCAAAGTTAAATTCTCCAAAATAACGTGTGTCATAGTTATAAGCCATACGACCAGCCAAACCAATATTACGATTGGGTAATGACAGCTGCAGGTTATCAGCTATACCATTCTTTTCCTGACGCATAGTATAAACCATCAGTCCGTTAATGTTATGCTTATCGCTAATCACTTTATTATATTCGGCAGCTGATTCCAGATAAAATGTTGAATTGATATAGCGTTGTCCGGGTACATAATTAATATACTCAGTACCTTGAGTTGGATTCAGGCGGTTTAAGGTATAAGAATTCTTCATCAAGTCGAACGAGGCAAGACCGTAATAAAACGGAAAATACTGTCGGTCAACATTATATTCCGAATAACGGTTCATATTAACCAATGCCCTGATTGAAAGCCCTTCCGTAATCATGTCCAACTTTTGCTTAACTTCAAATTGAGTAAGCATAGTATTCTTACTGTTGTCTTTATACCCCTTTAAAGACTCAGCATAGGGATTTATATAACCAGAGTGCCCGTAGTTACCAAATAAAATATGTTTTGCATATGTAAATTGTTCATCCGGTTCATAATAGGGTTTGAATAGCACCGGATTAGCCTGCATTACTTTTCTATACATACCAGTTCCACCATCAATCGGTCCGGTATATTCGTCGAACGATGCACTCAATCTCAATATCAATTCTGTCGTTTTGGTAACGTTTACGTTTACATTTGAACGTACCGAATACTTCATAAGATTAATATTTGAATTAAAGTTATTACGTTTATCCACATTCAGGTTACCATTATCTTTCGACACATTCGCTGCAACATAATAACGAGCAATTGTACCCCCACCGCTAATGCTTAAGTTCGCCCGTTGATTAAGAGTTAGGTCTCTGAACATTGTACCGTACCAATCAGTAGCAGGATAGATATCCGGATATAAACCACGTTCGGTCATTGTAATTTTTTCCTGAGAATACAAGGCAAGTCCCATCGGGTCACGCGTTTTTATAGACTCGTTCTGCATACGCATAAATGTTACCGGATCTGCAACATTTACTCTTTGCGTTGGAGAAGAAAAAGCGTTTTCGATACGGGCATTAAGTTGCACTTTCCCTTCTTTCCCCTCTTTGGTGGTAACAGAAATAACGCCATTAGCACCACGTGCACCATATAGCGCTGTAGCAGTTGCATCTTTCATAATAGAAAAACTGGCAATATCATCCGTATTCAGTCGGGCAAGATCTTCTGTGCTCAGCTCAATACCATCAATTAAAATTAAAGGGTCTTTCTTTGCTTCGGCGCCAAATGTTGTAATACCCCGAATAAAGAAACTGGCATTATCCTGTCCGGGTTCACCACTTTGTTGATAAGAAATCAAACCAGCCACACGACCAGCAAACGCTGTTGTAAGGTTACTACTTGGAACCTTTAGTTCTGTGGGCTTTACAGTCGTTATTGAAGCCAGAATACTTTCTTTTTTCTGTTTAGCAAAAGCCACAACCGATACCTCATCAAGTTCATCGGCCTTTGGTTCCATCACAAAATTAAGTTCTCGTTCTCCCTTGTATACGACCTCCATGGTTTCCATCCCTACAAAAGAGATTACCAATTTACTACCTACCGGACATTCATCAAATTCATACTTGCCATCAATGTCAGCAATTACGCCACGTGTACCCCCGGCAAGCTGAACGGTTGCTCCTGGTAATGGTTCGCCTCCTGAATCTGAAATTTTACCTTTTAATTTGGCTGTAGTTTTAGCTTGTGGATTTTCTACAATAATTCCAGTATCAGCTTTAGCACTTTGGAATGGAATTTCCGCAACTGTTAACAACATAACTGGTAAAAACCATTTAAAATGGACAAAACATCGTCCTACACATTGAAGTGTTTTTTGAGGTTTCCTATTGCCAATAGCACATCCTCCTCTCAATTTAATCATAACATCATAATTAGAATAAGGTTAAAAAATAATATAAAACTCTCTCTCAGAATAAACATCAAACAAATCTAAGTCATATCTATTATAATCGATCAAACAACAACCCAAATGCAAACTTAACTTTATAAGTTATTTTAATACATACAACCATGTTAATTAATACTAATTTATTTAAAATAATATATTTTAGTTGAATTCTATTAGTAGACCATATTATCTCTTGCAGAAAATATATTAATTTAAAAGAGTACCGGGAGTAAGAAAAAGAGAGTGAGTTTTTTCATAGTATGGTTTCACTCCCGGTACCAATATTAAATCAGTTTATCTTTTCATACACTAAACTTAAATTTCCACACAAATAAAATATTGATTTATTAACATTTGCAAATATATTAGCATAACTGTTTTAACACTTATCAATTTTGATAATATAATATTGTTTTTTGATAATATCTTGGAATAAACACAATTCAATAGCAGACAATCCTTCCATCAACTGAAAGCCCCCTATCTTAGAATAGACAGGGGGCTTCCTTATTCAATATGTTTGTGAAATCATTCAGCATGTACATTCCGGTATTCGTTTTTCACTTTATTAGAATGTGGATCATGGCACTCCATGCAACTCATTCCTTCATAAACCCCCATGGGCGTTTTATCGTCCTCTGAACCAACAACATGGACACCATTGGGTGCATGGCATTGCATACATAGCTTTACATTGGGATCTTCGGAAACACGAACAAGCGTATCCTGGCGGTGCATCTTTATCTGCATAAGATTGGAAGATGGCATGTGCCTTTT
>JAGPJL010000029.1:8876-27332 GCA_018054455.1 Parabacteroides sp. | reverse complement strand
CACCTTCAATGCTCTCTTTGTCTTTTATTCTTAGAAACAGATGACCTGCATCAAATACATTTGGATCCTTATCCGTTAGATTAATAGTGAGTTGTCCGCTAGAGATAAAGAAAATTTTGTTCTTATCAGAAGTTTCAAAGTCAATTTTTTCTCCTTTTTCATAGGATGAAAGTATGAACCCAGGATTACAATTGGAAGTATAGTTTTTACATCTACTGTTTACATGTTCAGACGATGTATTTAATTCAGAATTATCACTATAAAATTGGCATACCAATCTATTCATAATAAATTTAATTATGGTTTAATATTTTTTGCTTACCCGAAAAGCAAAGTGAAATGAATAAACTAGTCAAAATAAAATAACTCGACGTAAATTCTAAATATACAATACGATAAATAATGCGTTTGCTCAAATTCGAATACCTACAAAAGAACAAAAATAATTCCTAAGTGTATTGAAGTTTACTATAATTAGAGTATATTAAACAATTATAACAATGATAGATCCGTTGTTGTGAGGTTTCTGTGTTGTGTAATTATATAATTTCTGATTGTAGTGTAGTGTGATATAAATCTCATAATATAAGGATGATACATTGTATTTAAAATTTAATTCTAAGTATTTTTTATCTTGGGATTAATTTTATTGTCATTTTTATTATAGACGACGATTAAGGTTAAAAAATGTTATTTATTTTTGCTGCTTAAGGTTCACCTTCTCGCCAAACTATACATTTCACGAACACCTCCTATTTATGCTTCAACTATATGAGAATTGTAAAAACAAATAAAAAACATCCAATGATTCTCATGAAAACAAGGATTATAACAAATCAAAAGAACCTGAGAAAATGCAGATGATTAACTAACTGGTTTTTAGAAAATGAATTTTCCGTCTCAAAAAAGAGGATGTATTTTCAGTTTTATTCTAAAAAGTGAAGGCTATTATGGCAAAAGTGAAGGATTTGAAGGGAAAAGTGAAGGCTGTTTTGAGCTAGCCTTCACCGTCAATTGTTTGATATTCCGTTTGTTGATGGCAAAAGTGAAGGAGTGAAGGCTATTTTTAATATAAACTTTTCCGGGAAGAGAAAAAAGTACCCGGAAAGACAAAATTTTCCAGGTACTTTTTGGTCAGAAAGTATATACTTTGAGTCGCCAAAGTATATACTTTAGTAACTCAAAGTCCTAATCTTGAAAGACCAAAATTGTATTAATATTTTTTAATTGAACGGATTTAGTTTGAAGGTAAAATAAAAAACATTACCTTTACTGCCTTTTTGAAAGAAGAATGGTTTAGAAAACATATGTATTTGCTGAAATAGTTAAAAATGATTTATATATTAATTGCGATCGTTTTAATATTAACTGAGCAGTTTTATATCCGATTGATGGATAAAACGTCCTTGTTCTCTGCTTTACAGGATCGAAGGAAAGATGAACGCCCTATATGGAGTGGCGCCGGACTGCTTTTTTATGTGGGAATGTTGATTTTTAGTGTTATACACAATTTCATGTATCCCTGGTTTTTTATTTCAATTTCTTTGTTGGCCTTAGTTGGGTTCTGGAACGCAATTAAACCAGTTCCAACTTTTATTCAACACATGGCTTTATGGGGTTCTCTTTTAGTTATGTATCTGGACTTGAACTTCTATGAGACTCATTCGTGGATTCTGATATTAATTTTATTAATGAGTTCGCTTCTAATTATGTATGCTTTCAGGGCAATGGATGGAGTAAACAGAATTAGCGGAGGGTCCAGTTTTGTTGTCTTATTGGTCCTTGGGTTTATTAACGCACGTATGGTTCCTTTTATGGATGCCATGTACCTGTGGATTGCCGTTTTAACTTCTGTTATTCTTTGCTTTGCAAACTTAAAATTCAGAATGCGGGCTTTTGGCGGAGAGGCTGGTGCGGGTATGCTTGCTATCATCGTTTTATTTGCTTTGGGTAAGCTGATAACTGTTTCCCATGATATGAGCTATCTGATTCTTTTGATAGTTTATTTTGTTGACACACTGCTTACTCTTTTTTATAGAATTGCCAGACACGAGAGTATTATTGAAGCAGAAGGAAATCACATTTATCAATTGTTGGTTGTAAAGCGGAATTTTTCTCCGGTGGCTGTATCGGCAATGTTTGCATCTGTTCAATCGCTTGTTGTTGCTGGCTATTTAATTTTATTCCCTTATAGGTGGATTTATTTTGTTGTTGTTATCCTTTTACTTTGTCTTTTCTATGTGCTTCTTGAACGTCGCATCAATAACTTCAAAGAGTAAACATTTTCCATAGTTGATTGTTTTAGATGTATTGGACAATAAAATAAATCATTATGGCAAATACTTTTAAAGATGCGCTTAAGCATAGAAGAACTTATTATGCATTGAGTAACAAATCTCTGGTACCAGATCAGACCATTGAGGAACTTATTTCTCATGTGATTTTGCATACACCTTCCTCTTTTAATTCACAATCATCCCGTTTAGTTCTCTTATTGGGAGATAATCATAAAAAACTCTGGGAAATCACGAAGGATGCTCTTCGTAAAATTGTCCCGGCTAATGCTTTCGGTGCTACAGAATCTAAAATTAATGGAGCATTTGCTTCAGGATATGGAACTGTATTGTTTTTCGAAGACCAGGCTGTGGTTAAAGGATTGCAGGATGCTTTTCCATCTTATGCGGACAATTTTCCTGTCTGGTCGCAACATACTTCAGGAATGCACCAGTTGGGAGTTTGGACCCTGTTGGAAGAAGAAGGTTTCGGAGCTTCTTTACAACATTACAATCCATTGATAGACGAAGCAGTTCAGGTACAGTGGAATTTGCCTGCTTCTTGGAAATTGATAGCTGAAATGCCTTTTGGTATTCCGGTGCAAGGACCAGGAGAGAAGGAATTCAAACCTTTGGATGAGCGTTTTAAAGTATTTAAATAACAATTAGTTATTACCGATAATAGAATCTGCCTGTCTCCTTGGTGAAAATGCCAGGAGGCGGGCATTTTTCATTCGTTTTAACTCTGTTTATATTGAAGTGGAGACATTCCGCAATACCGCTTGAAGTATTTGCCAAAAAAAGACTGATTGGGAAAGTTTAGCAGGTCGGATATCTGCTGGATGCTCATGTTTGTACTTTTCAGAAGGGTTTTACTTTCGAATATCACACATTGAGTTATCATTTCTACCGGAGTCTTGTCGCTTACCTCCTTAACAAGAGAAGAAAGATACTTAGATGATATACATAGTTTGTCTGCGTAGAATGAAACGCTTCGTTCCTCTTTATAGTGAGTTGTTAATTCATGCATGAACTGATTGAAAATAGTTTCCTTCCGACTTGAAAGTTTTTTCCCTTCCTCCCGGTTTTTATAGTAAATGTACCCAATTTCCAGAAATAGGGCCTCAAGAATATTCTGAATGATCTTAAGTTGATCAGGGTGATTTGTCAGGTTTATTTTTTTCTTTAGCATCGCAAAGTATTCAACGAGCGCTATCCCTTCATTTTCATTTAATTGACAAACAGGATCGTTTTTTACAGAAACAACCAGAGGCATTAGGCGTTGAATATCTATCCTTAACTGATTTAGGTAGGTAAGAGAAAAAATAAACATTAGTCCTTTAAAATCTTCGCTAATTTGGTCTGCTAAGACAATCTGCTCTGGGAAAATGATCAAACAGTCGTTTTTGTTAACCTTATATTCTTCATGTCCAATATGGATTGAAACACTTCCCTGCATGCAAAAAGCAAACATAACGCCTTCAATCCTGGTTGGAAACAAATCAAAGGGTGTTTGTGCCGGGAATTTATCAGAGATGATTATATCATCATAAATGAAGTCCGATTCAAGTAACTGTTTTATTTCATCAAAAGAAATTCCCTTTGGAGCCGTCTGTTTCATGTTGTGTGAGCTTTTGATAATTTGTGGATGCAAATGTACAATGAAAAATTGCCTCTGTTCTGTTTTTGACTAACATAATATTGTAAAAGTGTATGATTTAGGCCGTTTGTGTATGGTTTGTGGAATAATTGACCAATTTGCAGGATAAAATAACCTTTGGTTGCCTATTCTTTATTCTCAATTTTGCATCATGAAATTTATGATGTTTGAAATTGGTAAACAAGAATAAAATGAAACTATTTTTTAAATGTGGGGGAAGTCTCTTCCTCTCTATATTGTTAGTTGGTTGCAATGGCACTAAAGAGGAGTATGCTTCCAATAGGGCTGTCTCTGTAAAAGTGATGGAGATTGAATCTGCGGAAGCATTATCACATCATGATTTTATTGGTACTGTTGAGGAGTCCTTTGCCTCATCACTAAGCTTTAGTATTAGTGGTAATATAGAACAAGTGTTTGTTTCTGAAGGAGATCCGGTTAAGAAAGGTCAGATACTGGCAAGGCTGGATGAAAAAGTTATGCAAAATGCGTATAATGCGGCTAAAGCTTCCAGTGTTCAGGCACAGGATGCTTTTAACCGTTTGACATCTTTGCATGAGAAAGGAAGTCTGCCGGAAATAAAATACGTGGAAGTACAAACTCAGTTAGAACAAGCTAAGTCCATGGAGCAGATTGCCGGGAAGAATCTCAAAGACTGCACCCTGTATGCACCCTTCAGTGGAGTTATAGCACAACGATCGGCTGACATAGGAATTAATGTGCTACCAGGTGTACAGGTTTTCAAGCTTTCAAAAATTGAAGCAGTAGATATAAAGATAGCTGTTCCGGAGAATGAAATCTCAAGCATAATGATTGGTCAACCAGTCCGTATTCGCGTATCTGCGCTTGAAAACCAGGAGTTTGCCGGCAAGATTACAGAAAAAGGAATCCAAGCCAATCCATTATCTCATGCATATGATGTGAAAATAAACTTACCCAATCCTCAATCAAAACTTATGCCCGGAATGGTGTGTAATGTTATGTTGACTCCAACTAATAGACTGAATGGCATTCTCGTTCCAAACTGTGTAATTCAGATAGAACATACAGGAAAAAGGTTTGTCTGGGTTGCCAGTAAAGGAATGGCCACTCGTTGTTATGTTGAAATCGGGGAGATGACAAATAATGGAGTTGTTGTTTCGGGGCAATTTCCAGAGGGCGGCAAAATAATAGTTGAAGGGATGCAAAAGATTAGTGAGGGAATGAAAATCGAGATAAAATGAGCAGAAAAAGGATAAGTGTTATCGAACTGGCAATGAGGCATCGACAGATTGTAATTATGTTTGTGACCATGTTGGTATTATTTGGAGTTTTTGCCCTTGATAAAATGCCCAAGCAAGAATTTCCGTCGTTCACTATAAGACAAGGTCTGGTTATTGGGGTTTATCCGGGAGCTACAGCTTCCGAAATTGAGGAACAACTGGCAAAACCACTGGAGGAATACATATTTAGTTTCAAAGAGATAAAAAAGAAGAAAACCTTTACAGAGAGTAAGGACGGGATGGTAATTGTTCATGTGGAATTGAATGATAACATTAAAAATAAGGACGAGTTCTGGTCAAAGTTTAAGCATGGTCTTACCGCCTTTAAATCTGAATTGCCATCGGGAGTGGTTGCATTGGTTGCCAACGATGATTTTGGCGATACTTCGGCATTGTTGATTACACTTGAATCGGAAGATAAAACATACCGCGAACTGGAAGATTACCTTGAGGAGCTTGAAAACAGGCTTCGAAGGGTGGAGTCGGTTTCTAATTTAAGACGCTATGGTTTGCAGAATGAACAGATTAGCATCTATCTTGAAAAAGAAAAACTGGCTACCTATGGAATTAGTCTGCCATCATTGTACGCAACTCTTTTTACACAAGGGTTTACCACGATGAGTGGTGCAGTTGAGAATGATTCTTTTCGTTCTCCCATTCATATTTCAAATACTTACCAGAATGAGAAAGAAATCGGAGAACAGATAGTCTATTCTGATCCTATCGGTCATGTTATACGGCTGAAAGATATTGCGCGTATTGTTAGGGAATACCCTGAACCGGACAGCTATATTAAGAGCAACGGTAAAAAATGTATTTTGCTTTCCATGGAAATGCAGAAGGGGAACAATATAGTTCAATATGGAAGAGATGTGGAAAAAGTACTTGAGGAATTTCAGAAGGAACTACCCCGGAGTGTAACTGTATACAGAATTGCAGATCAACCTAAAGTAGTTGATGATTCGGTTGTTACTTTTTTGAAAGAGCTCCTGATGGCAATCATTACAGTGATTCTGGTGGTGGTAGCTTTACTTCCGTTACGTGTTGCACTGGTAGCTTCGTCGACCATTCCAATTACTATTTTTATTTCTCTCGGTATTTTGTTCGCAGCAGGTATAGAACTTAATACGGTAACATTAGCGGCTTTGATAGTGGTTCTTGGAATGATTGTGGACAATTCGATTGTAATCGTTGACAGCTATCTTGAGAAGCTGGATCGGGGAATGTCGCGCTGGCATGCATCAGTATCGAGTGCTAAGGAATTTTTTAAATCAATACTTTCGGCAACGTTAGCGATAAGTGTTACTTTTTTTCCTTTCCTTATTACGATGAAGGGTATGCTCAATGATTTTTTGCAGGCTTTTCCGTGGACAATAACTATTACACTTGGTGTTTCTTTGCTTGTCGCAGTTATGCTTGTTCCGTTTATGCAATACTATTTCATAAAAAAAGGGTTGCATCATAAGCGGACAAAGGAGGGCAAGGAAAAGAAAAATCTGCTGATGCTTATGCAGAAAGGTTACGAAGTGATTCTGGAGAAAACATTTATTTATCCTAAAACGACCATTGCATTAGGGATCGTATCTGTTTTTATCGGAATTTTTATTTTCTCCCTCTTGCCTCAGCGCTTAATGCCTGTTGCTGAACGGGATCAGTTTGCTGTTGAGATTTATTTGCCGAAAGGTAATTCAATAAAGAATACTGCAATTGTGGCTGATAGTCTGGAAGCAATTTTACGTAAAGATAACAGAGTTAAATCTGTAACTTCATTTGTGGGGAGTAGTTCGCCCCGCTTCCATACGGCCTATGCTCCGCAAATGCCGGGAGAAAATTATGCTCAGTTTATTGTAAATACAATTTCGAGTAAAGCAACTGTCGGAATTTTGGAAGATTATTCTGACAAATACTTAAGCTATTTTCCAAATGCGACTATACGATTCAAGCAGCTGGATTATTCCGAATCAAAAGCTCCGGTCGAAATTCGTCTGAGCGGAAATGATCTTGGTAAACTAAAGCAGTCTGCCGACACAATCATGCGTGTATTGCGCAGCATGGATAAACTTAAATTTGTCCGGACTAATTTTGAAGATCAGTTTCCGGGAACCTATGTGAATATGAATAACGATGAAGCAAACCGTCTTGGAATTAGTAAGTCTTTGGTTTCTGTAAACCTGGCAGCTGCTTATGGAGACGGATTGCCATTAACCACCTTTTGGGACAAGGATTATCCTATGAAGGTGATGTTAAAACAGGAACGCTACGGTAAGGATGAGCAAATTAAGGATATTGAAAACGAATATATATCGTCTATCATTCCCGGAATTTCTGTACCTCTGCGTCAGATCGCAACAATTGAACCGGATTGGACAGATGGTCAAATTGTTCGTCGTAATGGAATCCGGTCACTATCTGTTTATTCGGATGTAAAAAGAGGGGTGAATGTTACATCAATAACTTCTGTAGTTCAGAAGAAAATGGAACAGATTAATCTCCCGGCAGGTGTAACCCTCAGCTATGGGGGCGATCTGGAATCGGATGCTGAACAATTACCTCAGATAACCGGCGGGCTTGCGATTGCTGTGTTTATTATCTTCCTTATTTTGGTATTTCACTATAAAAAGATAAATCTATCATTGCTAACAATGGCGTCCATTCTACTTTGCACGCTTGGTGCTTCTTTAGGAATAGCAATTATGGGTCTCGATTTTAGTGTAACTGCCATACTTGGAATTGTAAGTCTGATGGGTATTGTTGTACGAAATGGAATCATTATGTTCGACTATGCAGAAGAGTTACGTATTAAACAAGGTCACACAGCATTTGATGCAGCATTTCTTTCAGGAAAACGAAGGATGCGCCCCATATTTCTTACCTCGGCTGCGGCTTCAATGGGTGTAGTTCCCATGATAATTTCAAAAAGTCCGCTGTGGGAACCTATGGGATCTGTGATATTTTTCGGAACATTGATAACCATGGTATTTATAGTAACTGTTTTGCCTGTATCTTATTGGATGATATTTAAGAAATGTGATAGAGTTAAGTCAACTAATTTTGAATAATTATGGGAAATAAAAAAATATATTTCTGTTGTTTTTATCTTTCAATAACAGTGCTCGGAGGAGCACAGACTACGTATACTCTTGAGCAGTGTAAAGAGCTTACGCGAAATAACAATAATGAAATTGTAAATAGCCGGTTGCAAATTAAGGAAGCAGAGCAAACGAAGAAAGAGGCATTTACTAAATACTTTCCGTCTGTAAGTGCAACAGGTTCAGCAATGAATGCAAGTACAGGAACAATGAAGATGGATATGATGGGAAATACGCTATCTTTAATGAAAAACGGTGTGCTGGGTGGAGTTACTGCCACTCAGTCTGTATTTGCGGGAGGTAATATATTGAATGGCAACAAACTGGCTAAGGTTGGACTGGAAGCCAGCAAATACCAGGCTAAGTTATCGGAAGAAGAATCCTTGCTTCTAACAGAGCAATATTACTGGCAGATTGTTTCTCTTCGGGAAAAAATCAAGACCATAGGTTATCTGGAAACCATGCTTCAAAGTATAAGAAAAGATGTGGATGCCTCGTATCAGGCAGGTATTACAACTTTAAATGACGTATTGAAAGTAAAGCTTAAACAGAATGAACTTGCAAGCAAGCGTCTGCAGGTTGAAAATGGACTAGACATGAGTGTAAAGGCTCTTTGTCAGCATATAGGTCTTGATTCGGATGGTTTTGCTATTCAAATAGATTCGATTGGCATTGAAGTTCCTGAAAAGATTCATGTGAATCATGCAGCTGTTCTTAGCGAACGAACAGAGTCGAAGTTACTTGATAAAAATGTTGAAGCAAGTGTACTTCAATTACGTATAAAAAAAGGTGAATATATGCCAAGAGTAGCAGTTGGAGCAGGCTATATGTATCATAATCTTACAGATGTGAATACGGATTTTGGGGTTGTTTTTGCTACAGTGTCTATTCCAATATCGGACTGGTGGGGAGGTTCTCATGCTATACGCAAACAGAAAATAAACAAGCAGATAGCAATTAACAACCAACAAAACTTAAGCGAACAACTTTTATTGCAGATGCAAAAAACATGGAATGATCTGGAAGAATCTTATAAACAGGTTTTACTGGCAAAAGAGTCTGTGTCGGAGGCTACCGAGAATTTACGTCTTAATCAGGATTATTTCAAGGCAGGCACAGTAAGCCTGACTGATTTATTGGATGCAGAGTCACTCCTGCAGCAAAGTTATGATCAGTATACAGAATCAAATTCGGACTATCAAATCAAACGGAGCAAGTATTTGCAGGTGACTGGACGATATTGAATAAAATAGTTGTTTTTTTGTGAGATTGGTAAATCAAAATGCGTTAAAGATTGTTGTATGTATAATGTAATATTCTATTTTGACCATTATTGAGGTAAAATGAGCCGTACATGATATTGCTTGTTTTTGTAACTTTGCAGGGTAAAATAGTATAATTTCTCCCCGGCCAGCCCCGATTACCAGTTAACGCCGTGTAACCTCTCCCGACCGGTAGATGTAATAATTAATGTATAGAATATGGAAGAAATAACAGGTTATATCTCACAAGTTATAGGACCGGTTGTGGATGTTCATTTTGAAAGGGATGGAGACAAGAAACTTAGTCTCCCTCGTATTCATGATGCGATGGAAATAGAACGACCGGATGGTAAAATTCTCATAGTTGAGGTTCAGCAACATATTGGAGAAAACACAGTACGCACTGTGGCAATGGATAGTACCGATGGCTTGAGCCGTGGCTTGAAAGCTATTTCTTATTATTCTCCTATTACAATGCCAGTTGGTGCACAAGTGAAAGGTCGCCTTATGAATGTTGTTGGAGACCCAATTGATGGAATGGTTTCCCTTACAAAGCAAGGAGCTACGCCTATTCACCGTCAGCCTCCCAAGTTTGAGGATCTTACTGCAACCCAGGAAGTGTTGTTTACAGGTATAAAAGTAATCGATCTGCTGGAACCTTATGTAAAAGGGGGTAAGATTGGTCTTTTTGGTGGCGCCGGTGTTGGTAAAACCGTTCTGATTATGGAGCTCATTAATAATGTAGCGAAAAAACATAATGGTTTTTCTGTTTTTGCAGGAGTAGGCGAACGTACACGAGAAGGAAACGATTTGTTAAGAGAGATGATCGAATCGGGAGTAATTCGTTACGGAGATGAGTTTAAAAAGCAAATGGAAGCCGGTAAATGGGATCTTTCTAAAATTGATTATGAGGAGGTAGCCAAGTCTCAGGCAACATTAGTCTTCGGACAAATGAATGAACCTCCCGGAGCACGTTCTTCAGTGGCGCTTTCAGGACTTACGGTTGCTGAATCTTTTCGGGATGCAACTGACGGATCTGGAGTAAAGGATATTTTGTTTTTTATTGATAATATATTTCGTTTTACGCAGGCCGGGTCGGAAGTATCGGCACTATTGGGTCGTATGCCTTCGGCTGTTGGATATCAGCCCACATTAGCTACAGAAATGGGAGCAATGCAGGAACGTATTACTTCTACGAAAAATGGTTCTATTACATCAGTGCAGGCAGTCTATGTTCCGGCCGACGATTTAACAGACCCGGCACCGGCTACAACCTTTTCTCACCTTGATGCAACGACTGTTTTAAGTCGGAAAATTACTGAGTTAGGAATTTATCCGGCTGTTGATCCGCTGGAATCTACGTCTCGTATTCTTGACCCACTTGTTGTCGGTATAGAACATTACGAAACGGCTCAGCGGGTGAAACAAATTTTGCAACGTAATAAAGAACTGCAGGATATTATATCCATTTTGGGTATGGAAGAATTATCCGATGAAGACCGCCTTGTTGTGAACAGAGCTCGTCGTGTTCAGCGTTTTTTATCTCAACCTTTTACCGTTGCTCAACAATTTACCGGAATTCAGGGAGTTATGGTGCCGATCGAAGATACGATTCGTGGGTTCAAGATGATATTGGATGGAGAGGTTGATTATTTGCCTGAGCAGTCTTTTCTTAATGTGGGAACCATTGAGGATGCGATTGAAAAAGGAACAAAATTATTGGAACAAGCAACAATAGAGTAATTATGAGAGTTGAAGTTGTATCGCCTTCCGGAAGAATTTTTGAAGGGGATGCTAAATCTGCATTATTTCCAGGTTTAGCGGGTGAATTTATGGTTTTACCAAATCACGCACCCCTCATATCGGCGCTTAATAAAGGCGAGATCCGGATTGATACAGGATATGAGACGAAGAATTTTAACATTAATGGTGGTTTTGTAGAAGTTAATCAAACGTTGGTTTCTGTTTGCATAGAATTATAAGTAAGATGGGTAAATATAATAGATTAAGATTCAGATTGCTTTTGTTTATAACAGGAGTATATGCTGCAGTTGGAATATCGTTAGGAGGATTGCTTTCCACAATCTGGCCTCAGTACTATTTTGCTTGGTATCCCTCGATACCGATTTATTTTTATGTAGTGGAAATAATGATGTTGGTGGTTCTCGAAAAAGCCAACAGAAAACAGCCTGATAATATTGTAACATGTTATATGGTTACTCGCCTGATAAAATTACTCACTACAGTTATCTTTTTGTGGTTGTACGTGGTTTTGGTAGGTACACATTTCAAATATTTCGGGTTGACTCTGATGCTTTTTTATTTTATGAATTTAGCTTTCGAGACATACATGTTTTATCTGTACGAAAAAAGAAGGATGAAGAATAAATGAAATGGATCAATTTTATAGTAAGAAAAATTACTCTCATGCTGGTTCTGCTTGTTACAGGATTGTCTCAGGTATCGGCAGAAAAAGTGAACGTTGGAGATATTGTATTCTCCCATATAAAAGATTCCTATGAATGGCATATCACGAAATGGAATGATAAAGAAATATCAGTGCCACTTCCTGTTATCGTTATAAGTAAGGATAAAGGTTTAAATGTGTTCCTTTCATCCAGGTTGCATGAAGGGGAGTCGTTTCGTGGATTTTATATTGCGGAAAGTGGTGAAAATATAGGAAAAATTGTAGAGCATGATACATTTGGCAAGGAAGTACGCCCGATTGATATATCCATAACAAAAAATGTATTTGCGCTTTTGTTATCTTGCTTTCTTTTGGTTTTTATAATAATGAGAGTTGCAAGATGGTATAAACGAAGACCTCTTGATGTCCCCGGGGGATGGGTTGGAATGGTTGAAATGTTGATAGTGTTTGTAAACGATGGAGTTATTAAAGATAATATCGGCAAGGGTTATAGACTCTATGCACCTTATTTATTAACTGTTTTCTTTTTTGTTCTTATCAATAATTTGATGGGACTTATTCCGATTTTTCCAGGAGGAGCGAATGTTACCGGCAATATTGCTATCACTTTAGTGTTGGCTTTAAGTACTTTTTTTATTGTGAATTTTTCAGGGACTAAACATTACTGGAAAGAAATTGTGTGGCCTGATACACCTGTTTTTTTAAAAGTGCCTATTCCTATTATGCCTTTTGTTGAAATATTTGGTGTTTTTACGAAACCCTTTTCGCTGATGATTCGTCTTTTTGCAAACATAATGGCCGGACATACGATAATTCTGGGATTAACCTGTCTGATTTTTGTGACAGTTTCGTTAGGAAGTGCTATAAATGTAAGTATGACAGTGGTTTCTGTTTTATTTTCCGTGTTTATGAGTTTTGTAGAATTGTTGGTTGCTTGTATTCAGGCATATATTTTCACCATGCTTTCGGCTATTTATATAGGACAGGCCAAGGTGACCCATTAATAAAATTAGGTTTTAATAGAGTATAAATTAAAAGTTGTAAGAGTATGTTACTAACAGTATTGTTGCAGGCAGCAACAGGAATGAGTTTAGCAAAATTAGGTGGAGCAATTGGAGCCGGACTTGCAGTTATTGGTGCTGGAATTGGAATTGGTAAGATTGGAGGATCAGCTATGGAAGCAATCGGACGCCAGCCTTCGGCTGTCGGAGATATTCGAACTTCAATGATTATCATGGCTGCTTTGGTTGAGGGCACTGCTTTATTTGCTATTGTAGTTTGTTTCCTTGTGGTTTTTCAATAAGGAATAATTTTTAATATTAAGGTAATATGTCATTATTAATTCCTGATACAGGATTGTTGTTTTGGATGATACTGTCATTCGGAATTGTCTTTTTTATTCTTGCGAAATATGGTTTCCCCGTAATTCTTAAAAGTGTGGAGCAACGCAAAGAATACATTACCAATTCCGTTGAGGCGGCTAAAGAGGCAAATTCCAGATTGGCTGAAATCAAGCAGGAGGGAGAAGTCTTACTTGCTGAAGTACGCAAGCAACAAAAGGAAATTCTGAATGAAGCGTTGGCTGATAAGGAGCGGATTTTGAATGAAGCACGCGAAAAAGCGACAGAAGAGACGCAAAGAATATTGAATCAGGCAACGAAGCAGATCCAGCAAGAAAAGCAGAAAGCGATTCGTGAAGTGCGTACCGAAGTTGCTATGTTATCTGTTTCTGTAGCTGAAAAAGTAATTCGGAATAAATTAGATATGGAAGGCGGTCAGAAAGAAATGATAAATCGCCTGATTGATGAAATTACTGTTGCTAAATCGTAACGAATGAATACAGGAAGTGTTTCGGTCCGGTACGCAAGAGCACTATTAGCTTTTGCTATAAAACAAAATGCGGAGAATGACGTATATAATGAGGTTAACATGTTGTTGACTCATTTGAAAACTGTTCCAGAATTGAATAATGTGTTGAACAGTCCTATTATTTCCACTGAGAAAAAAGAAGAAGTAATACGTACAGCTTCCGGAATTCATTTAAGTGATACTTTTTCTCGTTTTATCCGGTTAGTTTTAGTGCAAAAAAGAGAAACGTTGTTTAGTATTATTTGTCTGCTGTATATAGATCTTTATAGAAAGGAGAAGAAGATCGTTCATGTTACACTTACACTTGCTAAACCTGCGGATTCTGATATTCAAGATAGAATAACCCGGATGGTTGAGGATAAAGTGGCCGATAAAGTGGAGTTTGTGCTGGAGATCAAGCCCGAATTGATTGGGGGATTTATTCTGGATTCGAACGGATATCAGTTGGATGCCAGTGTGGCATCGCAGTTGAATTCTATTAAAAGTCAGTGGATTGATGATAATAACCTGGTAGAAATTAATGAAATAAAATGATGAATTCTTTAAATATAGGAGAAGTTTCAGATATATTACTTAAGCAGCTGGAAGATATTCAACCGGATATAAGCTTGAGTGAAGTTGGTTCTGTTCTTCAGGTAAGCGATGGAGTAGCCCGTATATATGGGTTAAATAATGCTGAATCCAACGAGTTGCTTGTATTCAATAATGGCATGAAGGCAATAGTGATGAATCTTGAAGAAGATAATGTTGGAGCTGTATTATTAGGACCAACAGATAGAATTCAGGAAGGTGATCTTGTAAAGCGGACAAAAAAAATCGCGTCAATTAAAGTTGGTGAGGGTTTGCTTGGCCGTGTAATTGATGCATTGGGTAATCCGATCGACGGATTAGGCGTAATAACAAATGCTGATTGTGAGATGCCGCTTGAGCGTAAAGCTCCGGGGGTAATTTTTCGTCAACCAGTAAATGAACCTCTTCAGACCGGGATTAAAGCTATTGATGCCATGATTCCTATTGGTCGGGGACAGCGGGAGTTGATTATCGGCGACCGCCAGACTGGTAAAACATCGATCGCTGTTGATGCTATCTTAAATCAGCGGACGAACTTTCTGGAAGGAAAGCCGGTCTATTGTATTTATGTGGCTATCGGACAGAAAGCCTCTACGGTTGCATCAATCCTGAATACATTACAAGAAAAGGGTGCTATGGAATATACGGTTGTCGTATCTGCTACAGCTTCGGATCCAGCAGCAATGCAGTATTTTGCCCCATTCTCGGGTGCCGCTATCGGTGAATATTTCCGTGATACCGGTAGACATGCATTGGTTATTTATGATGATTTATCTAAGCAGGCGGTAGCATACCGTGAGGTTTCTCTAATACTACGCAGACCTTCTGGTCGCGAAGCGTATCCGGGCGATGTGTTTTATTTACACTCCAGACTTCTTGAACGTGCAGCTAAAATTATTGTGCAACAAGAGGTTGCTTGTCAGATGAATGATTTGCCTGAAAGCTTGAAGGATAAAGTAAAAGGAGGAGGCTCTCTTACTGCTTTGCCAATTATCGAAACTCAGGCAGGGGATGTGTCTGCTTATATCCCTACCAATGTGATTTCAATTACTGATGGTCAGATATTCCTTGATACGGACTTATTTAACCAGGGAAACCGTCCGGCTATTAATGTTGGTATCTCCGTTTCTCGTGTTGGTGGAAATGCACAGGTTAAGGCGATGAAAAAGGTAGCAGGTACGTTAAAGATAGATCAGGCGCAATACCGTGAGTTGGAATCTTTTTCAAAGTTTGGCGGCGATATGGATTCTGTCACGGCATTAACCATCGATAAAGGGAGAAAGAATACTCGTTTGTTGGTTCAACAGCAACACAATCCGATGCTTGTAGAACATCAGATTGCTATTCTTTACTGTGCTACTCAAGGATTGATGAAAAATGTACCTATTGATGAAGTTCACGATTTCGAAAGAAAATTCCTGGCTAAATTAGAGGAATCATACCGGACAGAAGTATTGGACTCCTTAAAAGCCGGCATTATTGATGATAATATAATGAGTAAACTGAAAGAAGTAGCTGCGATGCTTGCTTCCTCATATTAATTAATGGAAGAATGGCTTCTTTAAAGGAAATAAAAAATAGAATTACGTCTGTTAACGGAACGAAAAAGATAACTTCGGCCATGAAGATGGTTGCTTCAGCTAAACTTCATCGTGCTCAGGGTTTGATTGATAACGCACTACCTTATAAACAGAAACTGGATGAAATAGCTATGCATCTGATTGAGGGATCAACTGATTCGGCATCACCATATGCCGTAGTCCGCCCCGTTGAGAGAGTGGCAATTGTCGTTTTTTCATCTAATACAGGTTTGTGCGGAACGTTCAACGCGAATGTTATCAAAGAAACAAAAAAGTTGATTCAATCTTTTCAATCAAAGGATATATTGATATTCCCGATAGGAAAGAAGATTATGAAATCGATGGAAAACGAGGGATTCACGGTTGAAAAAGGATATGAAGATATTCTCGAGCGTTTATCCTATGGAGATGTTTCTAATTTAGCTGACAGACTTATGGATTTGTTCCTTTCAAAACAAGTAGACCGAATTGAACTTTTGTATCATCACTTTAAAGGGAAATCAAGTCAGGAATTAATTCAGGAAACTTTCCTTCCAATTCTTACGAATAACACCGCTGAGATTGAAAATAAAGTGATTTCTTCTAATTATATCGTTGAACCAACAAGTGAGGAGTTGATTTCTCTTTTGCATCCAAGGGCTTTGAAGTTTAAATTATACTATGTTATGCTTGACAGTAATGCGGCCGAGCATGCTGCCCGCACTATGGCTATGCAGACTGCTACAGATAATGCCAATGACCTATTGCAGGAATTAACTGTTTATTATAATAAAACTCGTCAGCAGTCCATTACCAATGAGCTGCTTGATATAATGGGAGGGGCAAGTAAATAATTACCCCTCCCCATCAACTCTTTAGCAACAGAGCTCTATAGTTTATTTATCAGCTTTTACTTTTATTGGGAACGTCTTTCTTGTCTTCGTAACCCAGGTTGCGAAACAGAACAGAATGGAGATTGTAATTACAAATCCAATTGAATAGCCATATTTAATGGGTAAATAAAATCCTTCGGGTGCTACAACCAAATAGGTGGTAGTTACCATTGTCATAAATAGTGCAGGAATAAGAGTTAACCAGTAGTTTTTGTTTTCACGTACAAAATAGACTGTTATCATCCAAAGAGTAAATGCGGCCAGGGTTTGGTTAGACCATGCAAAATATCGCCAGATAACATCGAAATTTACCTGTAAAATAAAGAAAGCTATAATGAATAGGGGGGCTGCAAGAATTATCCGGTTGATCAGCTTTTTTTGTTTGAAATGTAAAAAGTCGGCAACAATTAACCTGGCAGAGCGAAAGGCTGTATCTCCCGAAGTTATGGGGGCGGCAATTACACCGATGATCGCCAGCACTCCTCCTAATCTTCCTAGCCAGGTATATGATATTTTATCAACAATAACTGCCGCATTGTTTCCGTTTTCTGCCAGGAAATTTTGCAAGCCTCCAACATTTCCGAAAAAGCTCATGGCCGCCGCAGCCCATATCATGGCTACAATAGCCTCTGCAATCATAGCTCCGTAGAAAACAAATTTAGCATCCTTTTCATTCTTTATACAGCGAGCCATCAAAGGAGATTGCGTAGCATGAAATCCTGATATTGCACCGCATGCAATTGAAATGAATAACATCGGAAATAGAGGGAACCTTTCCGGATCAGCATTCATATTATGCAGATTCGACAGCGTAGCTTCGGGAATTGGTGCTCCGATTATAATAATAGCTATCCCAATGCCAACAGCCATAAACAACAGGGCAAAACCAAAGAATGGGTATATTTTGCCAATTAATTTATCAATAGGTAAAAGAGTTGCCAGGATATAGTAGATAAATATTACCACAATCCAAAAGGTAAAGTTTAGAACGTCCGGAGTTAGATTTGCCAATAGTTTGGCTGGTCCTGCAACAAATACGACACCTACTAGAACCATCAGCATAAGAGTAAAGGCTCTCATGGTTTGTTTAAACCCATTACCCATGTACCGCCCTGCAATTTCAGGCAAGCTCATGCCATTGTTGCGAACGGACAGCATTCCAGACAAGTAATCATGTGTTGCACCTCCAAAGATACTACCGAAAACAATCCATAAAAAGGCAGAAGGACCGTATACAGCTCCTAGTATAGCTCCGAAAATTGGACCTAACCCGGCAATGTTGAGAAATTGTATAAGAAAGATTTTGCTCCTACTCATTGGGACGTAATCAACACCGTCTCCGCTTACATAGGCCGGTGTTTTCATTTTTTCATCAGCCCCGAATTGCTTTTCAATAAACGTGCCATATATAAAATACCCGGCAATAAGTAAAATAATAGAAATGATAAATGTGATCATAACCTCTTCGATTTATGTAGTTTTAGATTAACTTCTTTTCGGTTTCCAAATCTACAATCAAATACGCTGGTTATCAAAAAATGTACTCATATTTAAACTTATTTTAGCACAACTGTTTTATTTCGCTCGAATTAAT
>JAGPJL010000029.1:1495-8776 GCA_018054455.1 Parabacteroides sp. | reverse complement strand
GATTTATGTAGTTTTAGATTAACTTCTTTTCGGTTTCCAAATCTACAATCAAATACGCTGGTTATCAAAAAATGTACTCATATTTAAACTTATTTTAGCACAACTGTTTTATTTCGCTCGAATTAATGCCTTTTACATTTCATTTTTCTTCCGGAGATTGAGTTTGTTCCTGTCTGTATTTTGAAGGAGCCATACCATAGGTTTGCTTAAATACGGTACTGAAATATTGCTGATTAGAGAAGCCTGTTTTATCTGATACTTCCATAATCGTGAGGTCTGAATATGACAGAAGTTGAGCAGCTTCTGCAAGCCTTATTTTGTTGATATAGTCTTTAATACCCAACCCCATCAAATCTTTCATCTTATTATATAGAGAAGCTCTGCTCATGGCTAAGTTATCTGCAATTAATTGGACATCCAGAGCAGGGTTACTAATATTATCATTAATAAGGCTATTGAGACTAATCATAAATTTTTCGTCCGCGTTACTGAATGTCGATTCAACCGGAGAAACAAGCACTGTTGTTTCTTTTTGTCTCATTTTAATAAGTTCGCGTCCCTTGATAAGATTTTTTGCAACGGCTAGTAACAAATCTATTTCAAAAGGCTTGGACAAATAAACATCTGCTCCGAGTTTATATCCGAGGTCAGAACTTTCCTGATCACCCAGGGCTGTAAGAAGAATTATTGGAATATGACTTATTTTAATGTCTTCCTTAACCCGTTTGCATAATTCAAAACCATCCATCTTGGGCATCATCACATCAGATGCAATAATATCCGGATGTTTCATGGTAATTATTTCCAGCGCGTTTACTCCATTTTCAGCAACATATACCTGTCCGAAATATTCCTTAAGCGTTTGCTTTAAGTAGTTTCTTAAATCAGGTTCATCTTCAACGATTAATATAGCATATTTATTAAAGTCAAAGGCTTCTTGAATGGCCAGATTCTTTTCATCCTTAGTTTTAAGTAAAAACTCATTCATTAAAGGATTGCTGCTGCCGCTTACTTTTTTTCCTGCATTAGCAAGAGGAAGTTCGAAATAAAAGGTAGCGCCTTTTCCAGAGTTATTTGCTGCTCCAATTGCACCACCGTGCATTTCTATGAGAGCTTTGGCATAGGATAGTCCAATTCCACTTCCGCTTCTGTCGTGAATACCTTGATAAAAGCGACCGAATAGTTTGGCCGAATCAACATTACCGAGTCCTATCCCTTCATCCGAAATGCTTACTCTGACAGTCGATTCTGTTTTTTTCGTAGAAATAGTAACACAAGCTCCCGGATCGCTGAACTTTAAAGCATTAATAAGTAAGTTCGATAAAACAATCTCGATTTTTACTTCATCATAAGTAATAGATCCAACCGATGGATCCAGGTCATAGTTCAACTGAATGTTTGACGATTGATATTCCATCCGGAAATCTTCTGCAATAGAGTAGATCCATTCATTTAATTGCAGGGTGTGAAGAATAAGGGTATTTTGTCCGGAATCCATTTTATGTGCATCGAGTACCATGTTAATTGTATTCTTCATTTTATGCACTTGCTTGTAGATACCAGTAAGCTGTTCACGGAACACCTCATTCGGGTCATTTTTGTCGAGTAACCGTTTTAGAGGAGCATATATAAGCGTAAGCGGAGTTCTTAGCTCGTGACTTATATTTAAAAGGAAACTTATTTTCTCTTCGTAGATATTTTGCTCTTGTTCTTTGAGTTGCCATTGTAGCTTATTCTCTTTGCGCAAAATCATTATACGAAAAACCACAAATGCACTTGCTACAATTAACGATAGAACTAATAGAATAAACCAGAGACTCTTCCACCATGGAGCAGTAACCTTAAGGGATAAAACCTCTACGGGGATACTCCATATCCCATCGCGGCTTAGGCAGGAAACTAAAATTTTATAGTTGCCCGTTTGCAGTGTGTTTAGTTTAAGTCTGTTGCTTTGAGAAGAATACAGTTCATCCTTTGCTCCTCTGATTTCATAGCGGAATACCTTTTTTCGCATAGGGTCCTTTTCATGAGCGATGACTTTTACAGTTAAAGTTGAATAGTTCCAGGGAATTGAAATACTGTTGTGATCCTCTTTTCCATCCAAGCTACGGCTTACTCCGTCAAGCTCCACATTCAGTAGCTTGATTATTGGTTCCGGAAAATTATCAAAAGGAATAGAGTTTTTAATATGAATAAGTCCGTTTACGCCACCGATGAAGACATCACCCGTCCGGCTTAAGAGGGCAGGTTTACCAGTGAATTCGTTAGCATACACACCATCTGATTCGCCAAAGATGATAAACTTATTTTCGTTTGGAATGTATGCGAATAATAAATTATGAGCACCAATCCATATTCTACCTTTCGAATCAGCCGAAAGAGATGAGATTCCCTTGAATAATTGTGTCGATATTTTTATTGTCTTTTTATTTAAAGGGTTGTAACAGATTATTCCGGCTCCTTCCGTACCGATCCAGAAACGACCATTCTTGTCCACGCAAAAAGTAGTTATTTCCCCTAATGAGTCTGGTAAGGTATAAAATGGGCTTACCGTTTTGTTCGTATGGTTTATTTCCAGGATAGAATGTCCGGACAATAGATAAGTGACTTTTTTATCTGAATAATATCTTTGCAGATACCTGCCTCCTAATTCTGGTTCTTTGGATGTTACAGTGTTCAGCTTCTTATTTTGAATATCGTATATGTAAATGTTATCAGCGAGGATGAGCAGTTTGCCCGGGTCGAATTGATTTATATTCACTGTAAATCCGCTGTTAAATATTCGGTTGGTTTCTGTTTCATTCCAAATATCCATTTTTAGGAAAGATCCCGATTGTTTATTAAACAAATATAGTCCTTTGCTGAATACCGAACATACTAACTCTTTGTTATCAAAGCTGGTTAGCGAGACGATTTTATAGCCGTAAGTTGACGGATAGTGTTTAAATGTATTGTTTTTAGGATCAAAACGATTTAATCCTCCACCATCTGTACCTGCCCAGATGATACCTTCTGCATCTTCAAAAAGGCTGGTTGCCGTTTTATCGGTCAGCCCGTAAATAGTATTCAACGGAACATCCGTGTACGTATTAATATATACTTCCTTTATACCGATTAACCCTCCCCGTATAGAGCCAGCCCACATATAATCTTCATTGTCGTTGTAAAGGCTGTAAATGGAATTCACCGGCAACGTATAGGGTTTCCCTGAAATATATTGGATCACCCGGAATGTGAAGTTCTGAAGGTTTAAGATAGAGATGCCTCCTCCGTCTGTGGCAATCCATAACTCTCCGTTTCTTTCGATCATACTAAGCACAACATTATTACTTAACCCGGATGTGCCGGTTGTAAATTGCTTAAGTAACTCACCTTTCTTATTGTAGCAAAGCAGCCCTTTACCATACGGAGCAATCCAGAATCGCTCGTGCGAATCAATATATGAGTATGATATCTCTTTTTCCTTAATATAGGATATTTTATCAAGTTCTTTTGTCTGGAAGTTATAGTTCCACATACCGTTCCACCTGCACGTGATTAAGAGCTTTTGCTCAATTTTTCCTGTTGTTTCAGATCGCACTGTGTAAGAAGACATAGCGTCGAACTGGCTGATGTTTTCTGTGTTTTTCTTCATGGGGAGAACAGAGAGCTTATTGTCACTGTATCCAAACCTGAAAATCCGTCCGGATTCACCAAAGAGTATACATCCGGGCATACGATGAAAGCTTACGGGAACTATAGATTCACCGTTAAATGTAACCTTCTTAAAACTATCTGTCGTACGGTTGTAGATAGCTAATCCTCCATTAGTCCCAATCCAAAGATTGTTTAGGGAATCTTCTGCAATAAAATGAATCAAATTACCAGGAAGCGAAAATTGATTGTTGTCTTCATGATAATAAGACTTAATCTCCGTCTGATCAAAGGTATTCAATCCAAACCTGGTCCCAATCCAGATCATGCCTTTGTAATCTTTAAGCATGCAATGCACAGTGGATTGGGATAGACCTTCCTGCAGAGAGATCTGCTTGAAATAGTAATCTGTTGCCGTGTTGCCTGCTGTTGGAACAAATAGAATACAAGCAAGAATAAAAATCAAACGGTTAAAAATATTACCAGCTACCATATTATCAGATTATCTACCTGTAAAAGTACCATTTATTTTGAAATTTCAATTAGCAGACCTCCTTTATAAACAAAATTATAATAACAATAGACAAAATTGCACTTTTTGCAAATAGGGGCCTTTTATCTTTGCAATGAATACAAAAATATACGATAATCCAATACTAAGTATCTAAATCTTGAAACACAAAATGATGATTTTCGTTACCGGTTTGTTTATGCTTGGAAATACCATAATTCAAGCTAAACAGCCGGAACGAATTTCTGTTGTACCCAACCCAGTTGAGCAACAGATAAAACAAGGACATTTCACGTTTAATGCACAGACCGTTTGTGTGGTTGAAAACGAACAACAAAGGGAAGTGGCTTTACAGCTTACCAGTTTGTTTACTTCTGCAGCAGGTTTTACGCCACCCATTGCCTACAGTGCGCCGGGTGAAAACGTTGTTTATTTCATAACAGACAGTACGCTGAAACCAGAAGCGTACCGGTTGGATGTTACGCCCGAAAGTATAACCATTGAATCTTCCGGAAAAGACGGATTCTTTTATGCGATTCAGACTATCCGTCAGCTGTTACCTTCGGTTATAGAAAAAAAAGAACAGCAACAGACAGCATGGAATGTTGCAGCGATTAAGATCGTTGACTCTCCCAGGTTTACTTACCGGGGGGTAATGCTGGATGTATCCCGTTACTTTATTCCAAAAGAGATGGTTTTACGAGTGATAGACGGAATGTCTATGATAAAGCTCAATAAACTTCACCTGCATCTTGTCGACGGCAATGGCTGGCGTTTGGAGATAAAGAAGTATCCCCTTCTTACTGAGGTAGGAGCATGGAGAGTAAAAAGAGAGGAAGACTATGCTCAAAGGAAGAATGCCCGGAAGGGAGAAAAAACTACCGAAGGAGGTTTTTATACGCAGGATGATATCCGGGAACTCGTTGCATACGCCGCAGCCCGAAGTATTGAAGTAATCCCCGAAATAGAGATGCCTGCCCACACAAACTCATCACTGGCTGCCTATCCGGATTTGGCCTGTAAGAGTGTTAACCAGTTTATCGGGGTTCTTCCGGGTGGTGGAGGTCTGGATGCTGAGATAGTATATTGTGCAGGAAACGAAAAGGTATTTGAGTTTTTGGAAAATGTAATTGATGAAGTCGCAGCTCTTTTCCCTTCGCGTTACATTCATCTGGGAGGCGACGAAGCCTCCAAAAAACATTGGTTGCAGTGTCCGCTTTGCCAGCAGAGGATGAAGAATGAGAAGATTTCAAATGTGGAAGACTTGCAAGGGTATTTCATGAATCGTGTAAGCCGGTATGTAAAGAGTAAAGGAAAGGAAGTAATGGGATGGGATGAATGGACAAATACCTTCATTCCGGAAGGTGCCGTTATCTTTGGTTGGAGAGGTACTGGCAATGCAGGATATAATGCCGGAAAGCAGGGGAATCCATTTGTACTAACGCCTGCTCAAACTCTATATCTGATCCGATACCAAGGTCCTCAGTGGTTCGAACCTCGTACTTATTTTGGAAATAACACCCTGAAAGATGTTTACGAATATGAGCCTGTACAGCCAGATTGGGAGCCTGAAGTTGTTTCCAGACTGTTGGGAATACAGGGATCCTTGTGGTCGGAGTTTATTACAACATCCAAAGAGGTGGAGTATTTGCTCTACCCACGGCTTACAGCGCTTGCCGAAGTTGCCTGGTCACCTAAAGGAACGAAAGACTGGCCCGATTTCTTAAAACGGATGGATGTAGTTAACCAACATTACGCAAACATGGATGTGGATATGTCGCGTTCCATGTACAATCTGGATCATCATATTTCGGGAACTACCGGAAACCGGCTAAAGGTGGTAATAAGTTGTATCCGCCCCGATGTGGAAATCCGCTATACAACAGACCAAAGTGATCCCGGCTCATCTTCATTATTATTTCAGGATAGCATTATACTAACAAACAGTACAGATATAAAAGCGGCAACATTCAAAAACGGAATTCAGCAAGGGGCAGTTCTTACCTTGCCGGTACGGTGGAATAAGTCCACGGCTAAGCCAGTATCAGGTGCCGGTATTGATGGCAGTAGACTTACAAATGGGTTGAGGGGAAGTGATAAACACACTGATTTTGAATGGATGGGTTGGTACGCTAACGATGCCTCTTTTACAATTGATTTACAAGAGAAGCAACAAATAAGGAATGTTGTAATCGGGACCATTACCAATTATGGTATGGGAGTTCATATACCTGCACAAATCAGGCTTTCCGTTTCGGACGATAATAAATCCTTTACTAAAATTGACGTTCTGCGCTTTACACCGAAGCAGATTTTTAAAGAAGGAATACGGATACAAGATCAACTTTTTTCAGGCTTGTCGGCCGAGGGAAGATATCTTAAGATTGAATTAAAGAACCCCGGCAAATGCCCGAAAGATCATACACGTCCCGGACAATCCTCCTGGATGTATGTGGACGAGGTTATTGTTGAATAAAATATCCTATTTATAAATAAACATTCATGAAAAAGACAATTGCAGCCTTTGGATTTCTGATGCTTTGTTCCGGAGCTTTTGCTCAGGCGACAAAGACTTTGCCCGAATGGCAAAGTCAGTATGCCATTGGATTAAACAAAATTGAGCCGCATACTTATGTATGGCCTTACGAAAACCGCGAATCTGTGCTGGAACGTGCACACGAATCATCCCCGTTTTACCAGAGTCTGAATGGAAACTGGAAATTTAATTGGGTAAAGAATCCGGATAACCGCCCGAAAGATTTTTATAAACCATCGTATTATGTTGGAAACTGGGCGGACATTAAGGTGCCGGGCAATTGGGAACGCCAGGGATATGGTACAGCCATCTATGTGAATGAAACTTACGAATTCGGAAAACCAACTCCCCCTGTTGTACCTCATGCAGAGAACGAGGTTGGATCGTATCGCAGGAGCTTTAAAATTCCTGCTGACTGGAAAGGTCGCCGGGTTGTTTTATGTCTCGAAGGTGTTAATTCTTTTTATTATGTATGGATAAACGGAACGTTGATGGGGTATAATCAAGACTCTAAAACGGCTGCCGAATGGGATATCACAGATAAATTAAAGGACGGAGAAAATACCGTTGCTCTCGAAGTATATCGCTGGAGTGCCGGATC
>JAGPJL010000029.1:0-1395 GCA_018054455.1 Parabacteroides sp. | reverse complement strand
GAAGCAGGCAACGGTATAAACTTTGAACGCACGTACGACTGGCTTAAGTCTGCCGAAAAGTACCGTCCCGTTCAATATGAACGAGCAGAACAAAATTACAATACCGATATTTATTGCCGGATGTACCGTAGTGTAGGGGAAATTAAAGCCTATTTGTCTCAGACGAATCCAAAACCTTACCGTCCGTTTATCTTGTGCGAATATGTTCATGCCATGGGTAACAGCGTTGGTGGATTGAAAGAATATTGGGATGTATTCGAAAACGAGCCAATGGCACAAGGTGGATGTGTTTGGGATTGGGTAGACCAGTCTTTCCGCGAAATTGATGCCGATGGGAAGTGGTACTGGAGTTATGGAGGCGATTACGGACCAAAAGATGTACCCAGCTTTGGAAACTTTTGCGGAAACGGACTAGTCAACGCCGTGCGTGAACCTCATCCACATTTAATGGAAGTAAAGAAAATTTACCAGAATATAAAAACAACCCTCGAGAAGGAGAGCGATCTTACCCTGAAGGTTAAAAACTGGTTCGACTTTACGAACCTGAATGCCTATGAATTGTCCTGGAATATTACCGGCGATAATGGGGTTATCCTTAAAAAAGGAACATTGGTGGTCGAATGCGCACCTCATGATATAGCAATGGTTACACTTGGCAATGTTAAGTTACCTTCCAATGTCCGCGAAGCTTACCTGAATCTAAGCTGGAAACCTGTTAATGGAACCATTTTTGTTCCGGAAACCCACGAGGTAGCTTACGATCAGTTTGTGCTGGAAGGCAACAAAACCTATGTTTCGTCTCCGGCAGTCAAAGTAAAAGGAAGCAGCTTTAAGGTAGAGGGGTACAAGATTCAGAATAACCTTGTTTCTGCGTCTTTCTCTCCCGAGACTGGCGAGCTTGTTTCTTTTAAATTCAAAGGAAATGAACTTTTGACTTCTCCATTGAAACTTGATCTTTTCCGTGCTCCGACCGACAATGATAACCGCGACCGGTTTGGTACGAATCTTTGGCGTGAAGCAGGATTAGATAGTATTGTGCAGAAGGTAATGGATATCAGGATTACCGGAACAGGTGATAAGCGGATGGTTACTGCACAGCTGGACCTTATAAACAGAACGAACAAAAAAATTGGAGAGGCCTCTTTTATTTATACGCTAACAAAAGATGGGGCAATGAAGGTAGCCGCTTCATTCAATCCGGATACTGCTGTTATAAAGTCTTTAGCCCGGGTGGGTATGACATTTACCATGCCCGAAGCGTATAATAACGTTTCCTATTTGGGAAGGGGAGAGCACGAAACGTATGCCGACCGGAAACAATCCGGACGTATCGGAATCTATCAGACAACTGTTCCCGAAATGTTTCATGCTTACATTACGCCACAGGCAACCGGC
>JAGPJL010000028.1 GCA_018054455.1 Parabacteroides sp. | reverse complement strand
TCTATTTTTATGAAGAAAATGAAAACACTTCTATGTGCATTATTGCTGACATTGGCTTTTAACCAATCTTTCGGACAATCCTATACGGTAAATAAGGAAGATATTACCGTGCAGTTGAATGGCAACGCTTACGTTAGTTCCGGAAACAGAGGGGCAACTATTTCAGAAGAGGGACTCACCGATTGGACAGATCAATCGGCAGTTGTATCAACCTATATCTATTTTGAAAAGCCGCAAACATTCAATTTATATCTGAACGTGAATGAACTGAGCGGAAATTCTTCGCTGTGTGTAATAACTGGTAAACAGACCTTCCGTGTTAAGCTGAAACACAACGACAAATTGCAGAAAATTAAAGTTGGTAATGTAAAGGTTACAACACCAGGCTATTTCGAAATCAGACTTCAAGGAGAAAATAAAACGGGTGAGAAATTCGGAGATATAGAGTCATTTACCCTTGCTGGCGTAGATGGCACAGTAAATTATATAAAAGACTTTTCGCCTTATTGGGGAAGTCGCGGACCATCAGTCCATCTAAACTACTCCATGCCAAAAGAACCTACTGAATGGTTTTACAACGAGGTAACAGTTCCCGTCGGAGAAGAAGTAATTGGAAGCTACTACATGGCCAGCGGATTTGGCGAGGGTTATTTTGGCATGCAATGCAACTCTGAATCTGAACGAAGAGTCTTGTTTTCGGTATGGAGCCCGTTCGAAACACAGGATCCTAAACTGATTCCGGACGAAGATAAAATCAAAGTTCTTCGCAAGGGCGAAGGCGTTCATATCGGTGAATTCGGCAACGAAGGTTCGGGCGGACAAAGTTATCTGCGTTATAACTGGGTATCTGGCGTAACGTATAAATTCCTGACACACATTAAACCCGACGATAAAGGCAATTCTATTTATACTGCTTACTTTTATGCTACAGACGAGAATCGCTGGCGCCTTATCGCTAGTTTTTCTCGCCCCAAAACAACGGCTTACTACACCCGCGCACATTCGTTTCTAGAGAACTTTATACCCGAACAGGGATACCTTGGCCGACGAGTTTTGTTTAGCAATCAGTTCTGTATGGGCACCGATGGCATATGGCGAGCAGTTACTGAAGCAACCTTTACACACGATGCAACAGGAAACGCTAAAGCAAGACTCGATTTCGCAGGGGGAATTGCCGAAGGAAAGTTCTTCTTTCTTAAAAACTGTGGATTCTTTAATGAACGCACATCCTACGGCACTAAGTTGAATCTAACGAATACAGATAAAGCCCCGGTCATAGATTTCGAAGCGCTCAATAATCTGTGATATCATTTTTTGTTTTATCTTTGCGCTCAATGAAACAGTTCATAAAAATAGTATCTCTATTCATCTTAATTGCTGGTTCTGTTCAGGCACAACAGCCCGGCTCTACCAGACAACGGGGAGGATTCTCGCGTTCGAATCAATCTTCACCTAAAAGTCAGCTTGCGGATAGTTTACTAACGGATAGTGCCCGGTTAAAAGCAAAACGAATTACAGGCTACAAGCTAACAGATAAGATTGGCGATGTATATATAGCCCCCATGGATACCGACAAAATCAACTTTTACAACTCTACTCAGGTAGAAGGATACTCTGTTGCACTCGGTTATGTTGGTAATTTAGGATCGCCGGTACAATCTAAGATCTTTTCGGAGCGTAAAGAGGAACGGGATTTTATTTTTGCCGACACCTACGATTACTACCTTACCACTCCAACGAATGCCTATTTTTACGACACAAAGGTTCCTTATACAAATTTGATGTACACATCAGCGGGAGGAAGTGTAAATAAAGAAGAACGGTTAAAAGGTATTTTGACAACAAACTTCGGTAAGAAAGTAAATGTTGGAGCCGAAATGGATTATATATACGGCCGTGGTTACTATAACTCAAACGGAACCAAATTGCTGAGTTACCGTTTATTTGGCAATTATATATCTGATAAATATCAGATGTATACCTATCTGGGAAATTCCAATTTCATCAATTTTGAAAATGGAGGCTTAACAAACGATCGTTATATTACGAATCCTGAGGATTACTCGGATGGCAAACGGGTTACTGAGTCCAAGTATATTCCGGTCCATTTTTCTGAAACATGGAATCGTGTTCGGGGTAAACAGTTTTTCCTAAGTCATCGTTATAATTTAGGGTTCAATCGCACGACCCAGGAAAAAGATAAAGAAGGCAATGTCAAAGAGGAATTTGTTCCTGTTTCAAGCATTATTCATACGTTGGAATATAAAGACAACCGCCGTCGATTTATTACGCACGATTCTCTTGGAGTGGATTCCTGTTATGTAAATAATTATTTGGATGGATCTGTTAATGATACCACTTCGTACTGGTCGATTAAAAACACCCTGGCGCTTTCTCTTCGCGAAGGATTCCAGGACTGGGCTAAGTTTGGACTCACCGCTTTTATTAATTTTGACAAAAGCAGGTACCGTCTAATGGATTCCATTCCTGGAAACAAGTTGATTTATGATGAATTTTCGACTTTCATAGGTGGCGAACTATCCAAAAGACAGGGAAGCATCCTTACTTATGTAGCACGCGGAGAGCTTGGAATATCGGGACCCGATGCGGGCGAATTACGTTTAACCGGCGAACTGCAGACTAAGTTTTCGCTTTTCCACAAAGAGGCTTCCATTAAAGCCGTGGGATATATCAAGAACTTAACCCCTGCATTTTATCAGCGCCATTACCACAGTAAATATTTTTGGTGGGATTATAAGCTAAAAAATATTCAGCGTGTGTATGCCGGAGCCGAAATAAACCTGGAGTCTACACGAACAAAAATATCAGCAGGTGTTGAAAGTCTGCAGAACTATGTATATTTCAACACCGAAGGAGTTCCAGCACAATTCGAAAGTAATTTGCAGGTTGTTACTGCCCGTCTAAATCAAAATTTTCGTTTCAGCGCCTTCAACTGGGAAAACGAATTAGTTTACCAGCTAAGCAGCGAAAAGAAGATACTCCCCTTACCTCAGGTAAGCATTTACAGCAATATGTATTTTGCCGTAAAACTTGCCAAGGTATTAACCTTGCAGCTTGGTGCGGATGCTCATTATCATACCTCATACTACGCTCCCTACTACCAACCTGCCACACAGCAGTTTCAATTGCAGGAAGAAGTTAAGGTGGGTAATTATCCACTGATAAATGCTTATGCGAATTTACACCTCAAGCAAGCTCGTTTCTTTGTTATGTTCTATAATTTAGGATCAAAATTTGTTGATCCCGAGTACTTCTCACTGGCGCATTATCCGCTTAATCCTATGATCCTTAAAATGGGAATTGCCGTTACTTTTAATGACTAAAGGGCATGAAATTCAAAAAGCTCTATATCCTATATGGCATTTTACTTTTTATTGCACTGGCAACTATGTGGATATTGTTTCCTTTCAGAAAAAGCAAACCTGAGCAAAGGGATTATTCGCAGATTAAAAAAGAGGGAGTGCTGCGCATAGTTACCGAATACAACAGTTCGGGGTACTATGTAAATGGCGATACCATCGAAGGATTCCAGTACGAATTAAGTCAGGCTATAGCCCAGCTTTCCGGTCTCGAAGTAGAAATGCATCTGGATATGAATCTTACAACAAGCTTCGAAGGTCTTGCCTCTGGAAAATACGATATTATAGCCCGTAACATTCCGGCCAGCAGTGATATGAAAGAAACTTATCTATTTACAGACCCTGTTGTGCTGAACAGACAAGTACTGGTTCAACGTACAGCGGAAGCAAACCAGGGCCGGAAACCAATCCGCAACCAGCTTGAGCTTGCACAGAGAAGATTGTATATTCCTAAAGATTCGCCAGCCAAACTACGGATAAAGAATCTTTCGCACGAAATAGGCGATACGATCTATGTGTCGGAAGACGAGCTTTACTCTACCGAACAACTCATCATCATGGTTGCCAAAGGAGAAATCGATTTTGCCGTATGCGATTTGCAGCTTGCAAAAAAGGCGATGCAACAATTTCCGGAAATAGATATAAATACAGACATCAGCTTCACGCAATTGCAATCGTGGGCTGTCCGGAAAGATTCTCCGGTGCTTTGTGACAGTATAAACAGTTGGTTCAAACAGATAAAAGAGTCTGGAGATTACAAAAAGATATACAAACGGTATTATAGTGAGTGATAAATGATTCAGAATGTGTTATTAAATAGAACTAACTGCCACGACTACCCTATTATTACTAAAATATTCATATCTTTACGGTGAAAATAAAGTTATAAGATGAGATTTGATGAATTAAATCTGGAAGATGAAGTCCTGGATGGTCTGGATGCCATGAACTTTCAGGAAACTACTCCCGTACAGGAGTTGACCATTCCGGTTATTTTGGAAGGAAAAGATATTATTGCCTGCGCGCAAACCGGTACGGGTAAAACCGCAGCCTACGTGCTCCCTGTAATAAACGAATTAAGTAAGGGAAAACATCCGGCCAATGCAGTCAATGCAATTATAATGGCTCCCACCCGTGAGTTAGCTCAGCAAATAGATCAGCAAATAGAAGGGTTTACCTATTTTATTCCCGTGTCGGCCGTAGCTATTTACGGTGGTACCGATGGGGTGGCATGGGAACAGCAGAGCCGCGGATTAAAGATGGGTGCTGATATAGTTATCGCCACTCCCGGTCGATTGATTTCGCACCTCAAATTGGGTGGAGTTGATTTATCTCAGGTTTCATTCTTTATTCTGGACGAAGCAGACCGTATGTTAGATATGGGATTCTTTGACGACATAATGTCGATACATAAGTTACTTCCACCAACCTGTCAGACTATCATGTTTTCGGCCACTATGCCTCCTAAAATACGGACGCTGGCTAAAACCATCCTGAAGGACCCAGAAGAAATTAAAATTGCTATCTCCCGCCCTCCCGATTCCATTCTACAATCCGCATACGTTTGCTACGATAATCAAAAACTCCGCATTTTGGAAGATCTGTTTGCCAAAAGCAGGCCCCAGCGGGTAATCATCTTCTCTTCCTCTAAGTTAAAGGTAAAAGAACTTGCTTTCGCCATCAAACGGATGAAGTTTAATGTGGCAGCCATGCACTCGGACCTCGAGCAGGCACAACGCGAAGAGGTAATGAAAGATTTTAAGAACGGACGTATTGATATTCTGGTAGCAACCGACATTGTTGCCCGTGGTATAGATATCGACGACATAAAATTGGTTATTAATTTTGACATTCCTCACGATCCGGAAGACTATGTACACCGTATTGGCCGTACGGCCCGTGGAACCAACGGCGAAGGATTAGCCATTACGTTTGTTGCAGAACACGAACAGGCTCAGTTCTCGCGAATCGAAAAATTTCTGGAGAAAAGCATTTATAAGATACCTATTCCTCCCGAATTAGGAGAAGCTCCGGCTTACGAACCGGAAAAGCATCCCGAAAGCAGAGGCTTTAGACGCCCAGGAAGTGGTGGTGGAGATAAAGGCAAAGGTGGAGGTCGTCAAGGAGGTCGTCCGCATTTCAACAAAGGACCGCGTCCTACCAAATAAAACTAAATAAGAATAAAGTCCCGAGAATATTTCATATTCTCGGGACTTTGTCTTTTACTAAAAAAAGTTTACAGTTTAGAATACGAATAAGTACTCTCTCCATTACCCATTATTAGGGCGGTGTAAACCAAATTCATTACGAGTTTAAAAAGATATATCTTTCAATCTTAAAAGATATATGAATGGAAGTTAAAAGATATATCTTTCGGATCAAAAAGTATATACTTATTTTGAAGATTCCCTCGATTTAATGCGACTTTTTTACTTTTCACAATTTCCTTTCTACTAATACTGCTCATTAAATTGACGCAGAATAATAAATAAACATTATTTAACATCATGCAAAATATATGCATACCAGCAAGTTAAATGAATACAAGAAGAAAAATGCACAAACAAGTACACAAAAGGCTTGCAGGGTAAAGAAAAATGTCTACTTTTGCACCCGGGTAAGTCCTACACGGCATGCTCCCTCGGAATCCCCCAGGGCTTGATCGCAGCAAGGGTACTTGGTTGTAGCGGCGCGATGTAGTAAGCTTACCCACCTGCCTCTTTAGCTCAGTTGGCCAGAGCACGTGATTTGTAATCTCGGGGTCGTTGGTTCGAATCCGACAAGAGGCTCAGAAAGGAAGCTTGAATAAAGCTTCCTTTTTTTTATTTCCAAAATTCCGAATATATCCTGCAAAAGAATTAATTTTGCTGTGACGAATAAGTAAACGTAATATATCATGAATGAAAACAAAGACTACTTACTGAAAGGAGCAATGGCCTATGGTATGTCGTTCGGGATATTCTGGGTTATCAAATATCTTTTTTTTATCTTAAGCCTACAGGTAGCCTTTTTAGGAGTTGTGTATTGGGGAATGACTGCAACAGGTCCTTATCTTGCCTATATACTTACAAAAAAATACAAACAGGTTATTGGAGGTAAGATTAGTTTCTTCCATGCCTTGCAATTTGGTATACTGATTTATTTCTTCGCGGCACTAATCATATCGCTTGTCCACTACATCTTTTACCAGTATATTGCTCCGGCAGATTATATAGAAAATTCATATAAAAAGTCTATCGAGATGATGGTTGCAATCAATATGGATTCTGCAATAATCGAAGCAGTTCGTAACATGGGGACACCCAGCAACATTAGCATGACAATTCAGGGGATATTCAACAATACAATGTATGGTATAGTTTTTTCAATACCAGTAGCAGCGATTGTCTGCCGCGGATACAACTCCTCCGAATCACCCAAACAAGAGAATACAGATAACACGATCGAATAATGGACATATCAGTAGTAATTCCGTTGTATAATGAAGCCGAATCTCTTCCGGAGCTTTATGCCTGGATAGAACGCGTTATGAAAGCCAACAACTTCTCCTACGAAGTTATATTTGTGAACGATGGAAGCACAGACAACTCGTGGGAAGTAATAGAGGGACTCAAAAAAAGATCACCTTTTGTAAAAGGAGTCAAGTTCCGGAGAAACTACGGAAAATCGCCAGGTCTTCATTGTGGATTCGAGCGTGCTGAAGGCGATGTTATTATCACCATGGATGCCGATCTGCAAGATAGTCCGGACGAAATACCCGAACTATACCGCATGATAATGGAAGAAGATTACGATGTTGTATCTGGTTGGAAGAAGAAAAGATATGACCCCATAACAAAAACCGTACCCACAAAACTATTTAATGCCACTGCACGCAAATTTTCCGGCATCAAACTGCACGATTTTAATTGCGGTTTAAAGGCATATAAAAATATTGTTGTCAAGAATATTGAGGTGTATAATGATATGCACCGTTATATCCCCTACCTGGCCAAGATTGCCGGGTTCAATAAGATTGGAGAAAAAGTAGTACAGCATCAGGCTCGTAAATATGGAACAACCAAATTCGGTTTAAGTCGTTTTGTAAACGGCTACCTGGATTTGATTACCCTTTGGTTTACTTCCCGCTTTGGAAAGAAGCCCATGCATTTTTTTGGTCTTTGGGGAAGTGTCATGTTTTTTATTGGCTTTATAGCGCTGGTTGTTGTGTTAGGCATGAAAATGGCGTCACTCTATGCTGGTGATCCGCTGCCTCTTGTTACCAGCTCACCCTATTTTTATATATCGCTTACGGCTATGATTCTGGGAACTCAGCTATTTCTGGCAGGATTCCTTGGCGAATTAATCTCCCGTAGTGATTCTAAGCGCAATCATTATAAAATTGAAGCTGAGATATGAAATTTCTGGATCTGGTAACCAAACGATGCTCCATTCGTCAGTATGCATCTACTCCGGTAGAAATAGAGAAACTGGAATATGTACTTGAAGCGGCAAGACTTTCGCCGTCTGCCGTAAACTTTCAGCCGTGGACTTTTATCGTTGTACAGCAAGAAGAAGGACGCTTGAAACTTCAGGCATGCTATTCCCGCGAATGGTTTAAGTCAGCACCCGTCTATATTATCGTATGCGGTAATCACGAGCAGTCATGGAAACGCCCGTCCGACGGAAAAGATTACCTTGACGTAGATGCAGCCATCGCGGCAGAGCATATTTGTCTGGCGGCTACCGAACAAGAACTTGGCTCTTGCTGGGTATGTAATTTTAACGTAGAATTATGTCATAGCAGTTTTGGCCTTCCCGAAACTGTAGAACCGATAGCCCTCATTCCTTTAGGCTATCTGGAAGAGCCTTCTTTATTTGAACAATCACCAAAGAAACGTAAAGGAATAACCGAAGTCGTTAAATGGGAAAAATATTGCTGATATGTATTTTATTGAGATTATTTTATTGGCAGTAGGTCTTTCCATGGATAGTTTAGCGGCGTGTGTAACAACAGGTTCAGTAATTAAGGATTTTAAAGCATGCCATGTTTTCCGTATCGCGTCTATCATGGCTGTATTTCAGGCAGGAATGACTTTGATAGGTTATTATGCCGGAATAAGCTTTGCTACCTATATCTGCTCGTTCGACCATTGGATCGCTTTCTTTTTGCTTCTTTACATTGGAGGTAAAATGGTATACGAAGATCTGAAAGGAAATGAAGACCAAGAAGAGTGTAAAAACAATCCACTTTGTAATAAGACGATTTGCGGACTTGCTATAGCAACAAGCATTGATGCATTGGCTGTAGGGATCTCGCTGGCGCTGATTAGCTCGGAAATTATGCTCCAGGCAACAACAATAGGGTTGGTTACTTTTGCTTTTTCCGCATTTGGTGTATATTTTGGAGGAAAGTTTGGCAGACGAGTAAACCTCAGGTTCGAACTAACCGGCGGCTTGATTCTTGTCATTATCGGATTTAAAATTCTTATCGAACATCTCTATTTCTAAAAAAACCGTTACCTTAGCGACCAGTCTCAGTTCTATTATTAAACCATAAATCATATGAAAAGCCAACAATTACGAAAGCTTGCACCCGAGCTGGATTCGCTTCGTCTGGGAAGTGGATGGAGCATAGAAGATCTTCAAAAACCCCAAATAATTGTAGAAAGTAGCTACGGACATAGTCACCCCGGTAGTGCTCACCTCAATTTGTTGGTTGATGAAGCCGGCAAAGGAATAAAAGACAGTGGCGGAAAAGCTGCAAACTACTATGTAACCGATATTTGTGATGGCGAAGCCCAAGGACACGATGGGATGAATTATTCGCTTGTTTCCAGAGATATCATGGCCGCCATGATTGAAATCCACGTAAAAGCCACTCCCTTCGATGCCGGAGTGTTTATCACCAGTTGCGATAAGTCGGTTCCTGCGCATCTTATGGCCGTAGCCCGGTTAAATATGCCTGCCCTGCTTATGCCTGGTGGAATTATGAAGGCTGGCCCCAATCTGCTCACGCTCGAACAAATAGGAAAATACAACGCGTTGCACGCCCGAAAGGAAATTACGGATGAGCAGTTCATGAATTATAAACGTGATGCTTGTCCCGACTGTGGAGCCTGTTCGTTTATGGGTACAGCCTCCACCATGCAAATTATGGCTGAAGCTTTGGGTATGGCTTTACCCGGCACCGCCTTGATTCCAACAAATTCGCACTACCTGAAAGATGCAGCCCGTGCAGCTGGCGAAAGAGCCTTCGGATTAGCTACCGAGCAGCTCAGGCCTTCGGATATTATGACTATTGAAGCCTTCGAAAACGCCATCATGGTACATGCGGCCATTGCCGGATCCAGCAACAGTCTTCTTCATCTTCCTGCCATTGCCCACGAATTAGGCATCGATTTGCGTCCGGAACTGTTCGACAAGATTCATCGTAAAATTCCTTACTTGCTGAATATACGTCCCAGTGGCTTCTGGCCTGGAGAGTATTTCTGGTATGCCGGAGGCGTTCCTGCCATCATGGAAGAAATTAAAGAGTTTTTACACCTCAATATCCTAACGGTATCAGGCAAGACTGTAGGTGAGAATCTGGAAACAATGCGAAACCGGGGGTTTTACGAAGGTTGCCACAAGAATCTTGTCGGTCTGGGTGTAAAAGCGCGGGATATTATTAAACCAATAGATAATCCCATCCGTGCGGAAGGGGCAATTGCAATATTGAAAGGGAATTTGGCTCCCGAAGGAGCAGTCGTTAAACATTCTGCCATATCTCCCAAGCTGATGCAGGTTACCTTGAAAGCCAAGGTATTTGACTGCGAGGAAGATGCGATGAAAGCTGTGATAGAGAAGCAGGTTCATCCGGGTGAAGCCGTTTTTATCCGCTACGAGGGACCTAAAGGCAGTGGTATGCCGGAGATGTTTTACACCACCGAAGCCATTGCATCCGATCCTTTGCTTATCGAAACAGTAGCTCTTATTACCGATGGACGCTTTTCGGGCGCTACCCGCGGACCAGCAATCGGTCACGTTTCGCCCGAGGCCAGCGAAGGGGGGCCGATCGCTCTTGTGGAAGACGGCGATTTAATTTGTATCGATATACCCGCACGAACACTCAATATTGTTGGAGTTAAAGGAGAATTAATAGCTTCCGAAACCATAACACTGATACTTGCAGAAAGGAAAAGTAATTGGATAGCCCCTGTATCCAAACACAACCATGGCATATTGCAGGTATATACCCGTAACTGCGTTTCCCCGATGAAAGGGGCCTATATGGAGGACAATAGACATGAGTGAGTCGGCACACTTAATTCTGGTAACGCTGCTTTCCATTGGGTTACTGTTATTTCTGGTACTCCGTATAAAGTTACATCCTTTTCTGTCGTTGCTAATCACAGCTATGTTTCTGGGAGTAACGTCGGGAATGCCATTGAACAAAGTAACTGCTGCCATTCAAACGGGTTTAGGGGGAACATTAGGCTTTGTAGCCACTGTTGTAGGTATTGGAGGCATCTTTGGTCAGATTCTGGAAGCCTCCGGAGGTACAGAATCAATTGCTAAAGCACTCATTAAACGGTTCGGCAAAGACAAAGCCAACTGGAGTCTATGCATAGCGGGATTTCTGATTGCCATCCCTGTATACTTTGATGTTGGATTTATAATACTCGTTCCGGTAGTGTATGCGCTTGCCAAAGACACCAAACGTTCGACGCTCTTCTATGCCATTCCGCTGCTGGCGGGACTGGCTGTAACCCATACCTTCGTGCCTCCTACTCCGGGACCGGTTGCTGTTGCCGATATGCTTGGAGCCGATTTGGGATGGGTTATCCTGATTGGTGCTTTTATTGGTCTGCCTGTTGCCATCCTTGCAGGTCCTGTTTTTGGAACCTATATATCAAAAAGAATAAATGTAGCTCCACCACAGCATATGATGGATGAGCTTAGCAAAAACGAATCGGAAGCAAAGGCTACTCTCCCCTCCTTTGCTGCTGTGGCAAGCATCATTGGAACGCCTTTACTGCTGATGATATTCAAATCATTCGTAGAGCTCTTTATAAAGCTCGGATACATGCAGGAAGGATTGCTTTATGATATTTCTGTATTTATAGGACATCCTTTTACCGCATTGATTCTAGCAACCCTGATGGCGGCCTATTTCCTTGGAACGCGCAGAGGATATACCCGTAAACAATTACTAGACGTAAGTTCGAAGGCTTTAGCTCCTGCAGGGATGATTATACTAATTATCGGAGCCGGAGGGGCTTTTAAGGAAATGCTTATCGAAAGTGGTGTGGGTAATGTTCTGGCAGAAACCATTTCGTCAACAAAGCTCCCTCCCATCGTTCTTGCCTTTGTTATTGCTGCTGCTGTTAGAGTTACATTAGGCTCTGCCACCGTATCAATGATTACCGCTGCCGGTATAATTGGTCCGATTTTGGGTGCCTACAACCTATCCGAGATACATCTGGCACTAATCGTAATTTCCATTGCTTCGGGTGCAACCATACTGTCTCATGTAAATGACAGCGGTTTCTGGCTTGTGGGGAAATACCTGGGGTTAACAGAAATGCAGACATTACGGTCGTGGACTGTAATGGAAACTATTGTTGCTTTGGGCGGATTTTTAATCGCTTTGGTTATAAGTTTTTTTGTATAATATAAACTACGGATGAAATGAAAACATTATTTTATACCTTTGTCAGGAAAAAAGTAAATTTGTATGAATAAATATATTTCCTTATTCGCAGGCGTTTGGATGATCTTCATCCTTACTGCCTGCACAGGCAAAAAAGAATATTTCGAAGATAGTGGTACTGTATTTCATACCCTGTATCATATCAAATACGAAGCCCCACAACTTCTTACCGAAAAAATAGATGCTGAACTTCAACAATTCAATTTTTCACTGAATCCTTTCAATCAAAACTCCATTATTGCCAAGGTAAATCAGAACCAGGCAGTAGAAGTTGACCCTTGGTTTAAAGAAGTCTTTAACAAAGCAATGGAGGTATCTGCTGTAACTGATGGCGTTTTTGATATTACCTGCGCTCCAATGGTTAATCTGTGGGGATTCGGATTTAATAAAATGGACAGTGTTACTCCGCAAATGATAGACAGTATTAAGACTTTCGTTGGCTATCAGAAAATTCGTATTGAAGGAAATAAAGTAATTAAACAAGATCCGCGGGTTCTGCTTAACTGCTCGGCTATTGCCAAAGGATATGCCTGTGATGTAGTTGCCCGTTTACTTGAAAAGGAAGGTGTCGAAAATTACATGGTAGAAATAGGCGGCGAAGTAACCATGAAAGGGGTAAATGCAAAAGGCGACTGCTGGCGTATTGGCATTAACAAACCGGAAGATGAGACTACAGGGATGAAAAATGAAGTTGAAGAAGTGGTACAGCTTTGTAAAAAAGGGGGCATTGCAACCTCTGGCAACTACCGTAATTATTACGTGAAAGATGGCAAAAAGTATGCTCACACCATAGATCCCCGAACAGGATATCCCGCTCAACAAGATATTCTCAGCGCAACCATTGTTGCAGCAGACTGTATGACAGCCGACGCGTATGCTACCGCATTTATGGCCATGGGCACAACCGAAGCCCGAAAAGTAGCAGCTAAGATTCCTAATATTGAGTATTATATCATTTATACCGATTCTATAGGAAATCATCAAATTGAATACTCTAAAGGAATGATTCCTTTTCTTCCAAATCGCCAGCAACTAGCCATATTAGAAAACCCTTGATTAAAGGCTCATAATTCTAAATATTTTTTTTATATTTGCAAACATAGCTAAATAGAAAAGTTATTCTCTGAGCTGGTTTACAACAAAAAACAAACAGATAGATTATTGACGTGAAACAAATATATCGATTCATACTTCCGTTTCTTGTTTTCTGTTCTGCATGCATATCATTCTGCAGCTGTAAATCAGAAGATAAAAAAGCATCATATACTATACTGGTTATCAATTCGTTTAGCAAAGAATATCCCTGGATGCAGAAGATAGAAAATGGAATTACAGATGCATTTGATGACAACAATATGGATGTTTCTGTCTCTTCATACGTACTGGATACTAAATTTACAAGTCTTTCCACTCAAAAGAATAATCTAAATAATCTACTTGACAGCCTGTCAGGAAACCCACCCGACCTTATTATTACTACATACGATGAGGCTATTTATTCGTTGCTGGATACCGAACACGAACTAACACACTCCACACCTATCGTTTTTACCGGAGTACGCTACCTAAACTATGAACTTATTGGCAAGCATAACCATAAGAACGTAACTGGAACAACAAACCATCCAGATTTTGTTAAGTGTTATAGGCTGGCACAGCAATTATTGGGGAAAATCGATGAAATTCAAATTATTGGGGAAGAATCTTATGCAGGGAAGTCAGCCATTGAAGACGCTAAAAAGCAGCTAAAGAAAATTCCAAATGCAGTTTTCAGAGAAAACTCTTCGAATATTGAAGTAAATGCCAAAGATGATGTTATAGATTCAACAAAAAAAGATTCGCTATACATCGTCATTAAAAATATAGACAAACTAAATGGTTTGCAGCTAATGGAGAGTATGACCTACCAACCGAACAGTTTTTGTATTATGGCAAAATGGAATTACGTATATTCAGATCTTCCATTAATGGGAACAGCCCCTTTTCTAATGGTAAGTAATGAGGGGTTCGGAACTATTGGAGGATACATAACACGTGGTTACGATAACGGATACGCTGCAGGAACCATAGCATCACATATATTAACCGGTACTTCCGTGTCTTCAATTCCTATTCAAAACAGTAAACAAAAACCTGTATTCGACTGGGTTCAACTAAAAAGATGGAATATTCCGCTTGAAAAATTACCAGCCGACAGCGAAGTATTAAATATGCCTTTGACTGTAAGGTATAAAGAGCTGTTTATTTTTATAATTGTATTTTCCTGTATATTTCTTGTTTCATTGATCTCCTGGTTGGTTTACATCTTAAACAAGGAGCGAAAGCAAAAAAAACTTGCCCAAAATCTATTATTGAATAAACGGGAAGAATTGGATGTTACCATGAAATCCATTCGCGAATCGGTTATCTCCATCGACAAGAATCACAGGATTTTTGCGATCAATAATGCAGCAATGGAAAGCCTGAAACTTAATAAGGAAATGCAGGAGTATATTGGTGCGGACATTTTATCTATTTTCAATATTACACTGCTTAATAATAATGATTATTTAAAAGATATTTTTCAATTAATAACTAAATCCGCTCATACAATAGCATTTGAAAAAGGAGCAGCTGTTGTGACTCCGGATAATCTTTCTTTTCTAATTGCAGGCAGTATTACTCCTCTGCAAACCAAAGAAATAGACTCTGGCTGGGTTATTACATTTAATAATATTACCAGTGAGTTTATTAAGAAAGAGTTACATACATTGGCGATGGGCGAAGGAAACGTGTATGCCTGGAGATATAATGGTAAAAAAGAGGTATATGTATTTGAGGAGGTTTTCTTCAGGGAAACCGGCTTTTACGACAAAGGTAATCACTGCATTCATCTTGAAAACTTTGAAAGATTAATCCATCCCGAAGATTTTGACACATGGAATAAACAATTAAAAGAAGTAGTTGACAGGAAAAAAGATAAAGTAACGATACAAGTAAGATTCAATGTTAACGGAAATTATGAGTGGTGGAGTTATACTGTTACCTCCATTAACAACCCTACTCTCACAAGTTCGTTTACCCTTTTTGGCTTATGCATGAGCATTCAAAGTTTCAAAGAAACAGAGGAAAGTCTTCGGATAGCCCGTGATAAGGCAGAAGAATCGGATAAGCTTAAAAGTATTTTCCTTTCCAATATGAGTCATGAAATACGTACACCGCTTAATTCGATTGTAGGTTTTTCTAATTTGCTTACAGCCGACGATAATTTTTCGCCTGAAGAGAAAAGCATATTTGTCTCCACCATAAATGAGAAATGCGACTTACTGCTCAATCTTATCAACGATATTCTTGATTTATCCAGAATAGAGAGCGGTTTGCCATTTAATCCCGAAAAATGCGACGTCAATCTAATCATTGAAGAATTGATATCTTCGGAAAAATGCAATTTAAAACCAACTGTTAAACTAATAAAGGACCTCCCACCCAAACCGATATATATTCAGGCCGATATTATACGTTTACGCCAGATTATTCATCATCTGCTAAGCAATTCCATTAAATTCACAACCGAAGGATACATCGAAATCGGAAGTAGAATTGAAAATAACGCAGAATTGATCATCTACGTAAAAGATACGGGGATGGGTATTTCTCAAACAGAAATAGTAAAGATTTTCGACCGGTTTTATAAATCAGATAACTTCTCACAAGGTGGAGGACTTGGGCTTTCAATCAGTAAAGTTATTGTAGAACGAATGGGTGGAAATATTAAAGCAGAATCAAATATTGGCGAAGGATCAAGTTTTACAATTTCTTTGCCATACAACAATTGTGATGAAGAATTATTCGATCTATGAGTAAATTAAAAAGTAAATATAGAATTAGTTGGTTCTTTTCGGGCTGTTTGCTTCTCATCTATCTCTTTACGGGTTTATCCTGTAAAAACATAGAAAAAAATAAGCAAGCATATCGTATTTTACTAATCCACTCGTACAGCAAAGGTCCGGTCTGGCAGGATGAACTTACCGAAGGTATCACGAACTATTTCAGTGAGAATTCGATTAACGTTTCATTCGACACTTATTATATGAATACTGATTTTGTATCGAACGCTGAAAACATACAGAGAATAACCGAACTTCTTTCGCGCTATGAGCAAAATCCACCTGATCTTATTATTACATTCAATAATCAGGCTACCTATTCGATTTTATCGTCAAAACACCCCCTGGCCTACAGCGTCCCTGTGGTTTTCAGCGGAGTCTCACACTACTTAAAAGAAATAGTTTCAAAGCACACCAATGCTACAGGTTTCACTTCCAAACCAGACTTTCTGAAGGTGTTCAAACTAGCCGGGAGTTTGCTTAAAAAAGACAAAACACTTACACTGGCGGTAGACGGAACCCCTGCCGGATTACGAATGCTTAATACATTTGCTGACCAGATGGAAGGGTCAAGAGACTCTGTAAATATAGAATTTTACAATCTGTACGAAGCAAATATCAAAGATATTATGGTTTGGAAAACGTATTATTCCCAAAATGCATATGTTGTAATGCCCAAATGGAATAGCTTTTATTCAAATCTGGCACCCGAAACCAATTCACCCTTCTTTTTGGTCAACAACCAGGGATTTGGAGATGGAAGTATTGGTGGATATATGGTTCCTTTGAATAAAGAAGCCATACTAACTGCAAAGACGGCGATAAAAGTTCTAAAGGGAAAAGCAATAAAAGATATCCCCGTTACAGCCCTCGAACAGGTTCCTGTTTTCGACTGGAGAGAGCTCCAACGATGGAATCTCAATGTTCATTCGCTTCCCCCGAATACCTTGATAGCCCATATGCCCTTTTACGTGAGATACAAAATACCATTGCAAACCGGAGGAAGTATATTGGTTATATTCATCATTGTTGTCTTAATTCAACTCACTCTTTTATATAAAGAAGAGGCAAAACAGAAAAAAGAGGCACTCGACAAACTATTAAAACAAGGAAAAGAGCTTGAATTAACACTAAAATCAATCCCTGAGGGAGTTATTTCCTTAGATCTTGCAAACAACATTCTTACCATAAACAAATCGGCTTTATCATTTTTAGGAATAAATGGAGATTCGAATTCTTATATCGGGACAAATCTGTCTTCGATTATGGACATTCAATTGCCAGGCAACAATATGTACCTGCATGAGATGATTCTCTCTACCAAAGGAAAGGATCGAAATACCACCTTCGATGAAACAGCCTTTATAGTATCACCAAGCAAAAAAAACTTTCCTATCAAAGGAGATATAGCAGGAATATACCGTGATGGGATAGCCTATGGAACAGTTATTACTTTCATTGATATATCCACCGAACTTATTCTTAACGAACTTATGCGAATTGCGATGAGCAGCGGGCATATATTTCCCTTTTATGTACACAATGATTTGGAAAAGATTCATTGTGATGACTCCTTTTTTAGTTACTACGGCATTCAAAATGATGAAGATAATTTTCTCTCGAACGAGCATTTAAAGCAATTGATTCACCCGGACGATTTACAGTCGTTTGTAGAAACCTATCATCAAAATATAAATAGCAATACAAGAAAATTCTCTTTAAGAACTCGGTTGAATTTGAAAGAAAAAGGTTATAACTGGTTCGAATTCAGGCTATCCTCCCTATTCGATCCCCTTTCATACTTAAAGAAATACTATTTCGGTATAACAATGGATATTCAGCCGTTCAAGCAAATTGAAGAAGAGCTTGTAGCGGCAAGAGAGAAAGCAGAGCAATCGGATAAGCTCAAAAGTGCCTTCCTTGCCAATATGAGTCACGAAATACGCACACCCCTTAACGCTATTGTAGGTTTTTCCAACCTGCTTACCAGTGAGGAAGCCTTTGAAGCTGAAGAACGTCAGATGTTTATTGATGCCATCAATAACAACTGCCGTGTACTTTTGGCTCTCATTACAGATATTCTGGATCTGGCGCGGATTGAAAGTGGCTTAATGCTGTTCAAGGACAAAAGTTGCGATGTAAACGAGCTTATCGATCAGATCATAAATACACAACAAGTGATTATCCCTTCCAGTCTTAAGCTAATAAAGGAGGTTCCAAAAGAAACAATTACAATACAGACAGACTGTATCCGTCTGAATCAGGTATTAACCAACCTGGTAAACAATGCAGTAAAATTTACCACCGAAGGATACATCAAAGTAGGCTATACAATCGAAAATGAAAATTATCTGAACTTTTATGTAGAAGACACCGGACACGGAATCGCAAAAGAAGATATTCAAAATGTATTTGGACGTTTCTATAAAAAGAATGAGTTTACACAAGGAGTAGGATTAGGTTTATCTATCTGTAAAGTCATTGTAGACAGGTTTCAAGGTACCATCAACGTTAAGTCGGAGGTAGGCGTTGGCACCCGTTTCGATGTTCGAATACCTTATAAATTGGCTCCTTATATCAACGCAGATATTATATCAATAAACAGTCAAACAGAAGATATGGAACATACAAGCAGCATTTTGCACGACAAAAAAGCAAACAGACCAACGATTCTTGTTGCAGAAGACGAAGACAGCAATTACCTCCTTGTAAAAGCAATTCTTAATAAAGAATACAACCTGCTGTGGGCTAAAAACGGAAGAGAAGCCGTCTCTATATTCGAAAAACAAGATATCGACCTGATTCTGATGGATATCAAAATGCCAATTATGACGGGAATTGAGGCCCTCACTGAAATACGTCAGGAATCCAAAAGCATTCCGGTTGTGATGCTCTCCGCCTATGTGTTCGACTCGGATATAGAAATTGCCCGACGTGCCGGAGCTTCCGATTATCTGTCCAAGCCAGTTAGCGTTAAACAGCTTAAAGATACATTAAACAAATATCTCTCCTAAAATACGGCTATCGTTCGCCATAGGTGATATGCCATTTATCAAGCATCTTAAAATCGGCCTCCTTTAAGCCAATCTTCCAAAAAGGAACGGGATTATCGTGATCGCCAAGATACATCCTGTCGCGTACAAGAAATTCAGGACTGGTAAGCATAAGAGATGCATCAGCAACAGGAGTAATTACCCCACCCAGATCAAGAACCGTATGGAACACACTGTTCGTACTTATAGGCGTAGCCTTATGGTTTAAGGCAGCCTGGTATTTATTCGGCCAGGTAGCCCGGTAAGCGTCAGAAAACCAAATGATACAGGGAATATGCAACTGATAATAAGTTGGGATAGGCGATGCATGCAAATACCTTGCGCGATCATCATCAAAAATATCCTCGCCATGATCCGAAAGATACATCATTGAAGAACAATCGCCGGTTTTAGCCAACAAATCAGTCAGTTCCGAAAGGACATAATCAGTATAGCAGATTGTATTATCATAGGCATTTCTAAGCTGCTTCTTATAAGAAGCACGGATACCGGCCACTTTATCAGGCTTGTAAATAGAAAACTCTTTCGGATATCGTTCGTGGTAATTAAAATGAGAACCATACGTATGCAGTACAATAAACAAATCGCCCTTGGTCTCTTTCACCGCCTTTTCCACATAAGGAATAACAGCCCCATCGTGCAGTGAAGTTAGGTAAGTCCCCGTCTTAAATGCACTAAGATCTATAAACTCGTCGGCTTCCCTGTAAAAGGACTCAATCATAGACGTTGTAAGCTTCTGATTAGCAATAACCACCGTCTTATAGCCAGCCTCTTTGAAAGCAGTAACAATACTTTTCTGATCATAAATAACCTCATAATCTTCGGCAGATGCAGCCGAAAGAATAATAGGCACACTCTTATGCGTATTATTGGACTGGGTAATTACATTCGTAAAATGCACCAATCCATCCAGTTTTTCAAGTCTGGGCGTAGTACTACGTTCATATCCGTACAAACTCCATTCCATGGCCCGCGAAGTTTCGCCAACCACCAGTACAACAATCTCCCGTTTATTTGCTTTCTCGTCTTTACGGGCATGAAACGAAAAATCAGCAGAGGTTTCGTGATACTTGCTGTTTTTCTCTGCCTTTCCTATGGCAAAGTAAAGATTATAAAGGGCATTTGCAGGATAAACATCGTTCTCAAAAGAGACCTGTTGATTCTCCAGCGGAGTCATTCCAAATGAAATCCCCCCCATAACAAAGATTCCCGAAGCGATCAACGCCCATTTCTTACGAAATGATAAAGAGAGCTTATCCCTTAATCTCACCGAACGATACGCCAGATACAAAGTCGGTATCGTATAGAAAAAGAGAACACTCAGAATAACAATAAATATGTTACCAATCAGCTCACTTGCTTCAGATGCATTGGAACTGGTAAGATTAAGAAACATGTCGACAGCTACAACCGATTCGCCAAAAAGATAAAGCAATATCAGCTGCCCGCCGTCCAGAATAAATTTGGGTAACAGAATCCAAACCATGATCCCCGGTTTGCGAAATACCAGCAACAGCCACATTACAAATGCAAGAGGCATTAAAATCGCAGCCAAACCTATTGATACAGGCAAAGGTTCAGTTACGAAAAATACAAAATTAGGAACAACAAGTAACATCGAGAACAAAAAATAAAGATGTTCCTGTTTTGCTATCCAACGCACTATTTTAGAAAAATGGGCCATTTATCGTTTGAATCTTACTAATCAAAAACACTCTCTCACTTAAATAACAAAATAAATTACAAGACAGCTATCCTGTTTATCACATTTATAAACTCTTCATTGGATATATCCAGCGACTGCTCTCTGAAATTCACATAATCCTCAAAATAATCGCTTGCAATATCGGCAACTATATCCGTTCCATCCAGTCCGAACGAATCCACCAGGTGCTCCATCTTTACACGTATACGGCGAATAATCTCCAGACGCTCCTCGTATCTGTCGGGCTTTTCCTGCCCGGTAACATGTTCGTTTCTTGCGATAAGATATACAACGGTATAAAACCGGTTTATATTGCCAAACATTGGTACAAACTGTTCTTGGGTATCAACAGGCAAAGCAGCCAAAAACTCCTGTGCTTTAGTAGTCATCTTCTTTATTTTTCAAATTCGGACACAAACCTACGCAAAAAACTTCATTAAATAAACATGTATAAATGGTATTAAAGAATAAATCGTATATATCCATTGCAAAAATCCATAAGAAATTTCTAACTTTACCGTTTCAAAGAATTGGGAAGCACGGATTGACATATCCAATGCATGTACGCTTCGGCTCAGGCCTCGAAGCACTGGAAAGACAAAAAAAAGAATAATATATAATGACCAACAAATGGAATTTTCAAAAACCGACAGAAGAAGAGATAAGAACAAGGGACGAACTAGCTAAAAAGTTAGGAATCAGCCCTGTTATCTGTCAGCTTCTCGTTATGCGTGGCATAACAACGGAAGAAGAAGTGATAAAATTTTTTAAACCAAACATCGCAGACCTGCACGATCCGTTTTTAATGCCCGACATGGACAAGGCAGTAAAAAGGCTCAACAAGGCACTGGGTGAAAGAGAAAAAATATTGGTTTACGGCGATTACGATGTAGATGGTACGACAGCTGTTTCGCTGGTGTATAAGTTTTTACGCCCGTACACCTCCTTATTAGACTACTACATACCCGATCGTTACGACGAAGGATACGGTATTTCTTATAAAGGAATAGACTATGCGGCCGAAAACGATGTAAAGCTTATCATCTCCCTCGACTGTGGAATCAAGGCCATCGAAAAGATTGAGTATGCCAAAACAAAAGGAATCGACTTCATTATCTGCGACCACCACATGCCCGACGATACCCTGCCGGATGCCGTGGCAGTACTTGATGCCAAACGTGTCGATTCTCATTATCCGTACGAACACCTTTCGGGTTGCGGCGTTGGATTCAAATTCATGCAGGCTTTTGCCCAAAGCAATAACTTCCCCTTTTCCGACCTGGAGAAGTTGCTTGATCTGTGTGCTGTAAGTATTGCCTCGGATATCGTACCCATTTCGGGCGAAAACCGCATTATGGCCTATTACGGACTGAAGCAGATAAACAGTAACCCTAGTCTGGGGCTTAAAGGGATCATTGATATCTGCGGACTTGCAGGCAAGGAAATAACCATGTCGGATATTGTCTTTAAGATTGGTCCGCGTATCAACGCATCCGGACGTATGATGAATGGCAAAGAAGCGGTAGATCTGCTGCTTGCCAAAGACAGCGAGAGTGCCCGCGAAAAGAGCGAAAACATCAACCAATATAACGACGAACGACGCGAACTCGATAAAAAAATAACCGAAGAAGCCAATGCCATCATCGACGATATCGAGAACATGGAAGACCGTAAGGCCATTGTGGTGTTTAATCGCGGCTGGCATAAAGGGGTTATTGGCATTGTAGCTTCCCGTCTTACCGAAAAATATTACCGACCGGCCGTGGTTCTTACCAAATCGTCGGAACTTATAACAGGTTCGGCTCGTTCGGTTGCCGGATTCGATATTTACAAAGCAATTGAGAGTTGCCGCGACTTGCTCGAGAATTTCGGCGGACATACCTATGCAGCCGGTCTTTCTCTTCGTGAAGAAAATCTGGAAGCATTTACCAACCGCTTTTTGCAACTGGCATCCGACGAAATCGATACCGATCAGATGGTTCCTCAGATTGATGTGGATGCGATCCTCGACTTTAAGGACATCAACGTAAAGTTCATGAACGACCTGAAGAAGATGAGCCCATTCGGACCAGATAACCAAAAACCCGTATTTTGCAGTCGCCGGGTAAAGGATTATGGCACAAGCAAGCTGGTTGGAAAAGACCTCGAGCACATCAAGCTCGAGCTGATTGATGCCAATTCAAACAATCCCATCCACGGTATAGCATTCGGTATGCACAAGCACAGCAAGCATATCAAAGGAATGAAACCCTTTAATATCTGCTATACGGTAGAAGAAAATACATACAACGGAAACACAACGTTACAGCTGATGATCAAAGACATCAAGCCGGACGACATATGAAGGAATGAGGTGGATGTCTACCATAAGATATTAGAGAAGTACTGGGGATACCAGTCTTTTCGTCCGCTGCAGGAAGATATTATCCAATCCATCGCATCGGGCAAGGATACACTCGGCCTCATGCCTACGGGCGGAGGTAAATCAATAACCTTCCAGGTGCCAGCTATGGCCATGGAAGGCATCTGTATTGTGGTTACTCCACTTATCGCCCTGATGAAGGACCAGGTAGATAACCTCAAGAAAGTGGGTATAAAGGCTACGGCTGTTTATGCCGGGATGACCCGTCAGGAGATTATCACGCAGCTCGAAAATTGTATTTTCGGAGACTTTAAGTTCCTCTATGTTTCGCCGGAACGATTGGTTACAGAGCTTTTCAAAGCCAAGCTCTATGCCATGAATGTGTCGTTGCTGGTTATCGACGAAAGTCACTGTATCTCGCAGTGGGGATACGATTTCCGTCCCTCCTACCTCGCCATTGCCGATGTACGCGAACTACTTCCCAACATTCCCGTGCTGGCGCTTACAGCCACAGCTACGCCCGAAGTGGTAGACGATATACAAAACCGTCTTCATTTCCGCGAAAAGAATGTGTTTCAAAAAAGCTTCGGACGCAACAACCTGTCGTATGTGGTGCGCCATACAGAAGACAAAATGAACGAGCTGATCCACATGCTCAACAAGGTGCCGGGAACCGCCATTGTGTATGTGCGTAACCGGAAAAAGACCAAAGAGATTGCCGAAATCCTTCAACAGGCAGGTATATCGGCCGATTTCTTTCATGCCGGCATCAACCATGCGGAAAAGGAACTGAAACAGCAACGATGGAAAAACGGCGAATGTCGTGTGATTGTCTCCACCAATGCCTTCGGAATGGGAATCGACAAGCCAGATGTTCGTTTGGTTGTACATATCGATATGCCCGGATCGCTGGAAGAATACTACCAGGAAGCAGGTCGTGCCGGCCGCGACGAGAAACGCGCCTATGGCGTAGCTCTTTGCAGCGGAACCGACAGTGCCAAGCTTAAAAAAAGAATGTCGGACGAGTTTCCCGAGCGCGACTTCATCCTCCGGGTATACGAAGCCCTCGGCAATTACTACCAGGTAGCCGTTGGATTCGGATTAGACACCGTTCACGACTTTATCCTAAACCAATTTTGCGCATCGTATAAATTTCCGTTGCTGCAAACCCATCATGCCTTAAAGATACTCGAGCTTTCGGGTTATATCGAATACACGGAAGAGATAGACAACGCATCGCGCCTGCTGTTTACCTCCAGTAAGGAAGACCTGTACAAAACCCTGCATCAGGATAAGAAAACAGACGACATCATTCAGGCTATTCTGCGATCGTACACCGGACTGTTTGCCGACTTCTCCTACATCAACGAAGCACTTATAGCCACCCGTGCCAGCGTAACCCAGCAAGAGGTATACGACACGCTGATCGGTTTATCGCATTACCGCATAGTGAAGTACATTCCTCACAAGAAAACACCCCTGGTTGTTTTCACACAAACACGCGAAGACCTCAAGTACGTGGTTATCCCGCAAAGTGCTTACGAAGAACGCAAACAACGATTCGAAGGTCGTATCCAGCGTGTGCTCGAATATATAAAGGAAGACAAACGTTGCCGTAGCCGCATGCTGTTGGATTATTTTGGCGAAAAGGAGTCGACCGACTGCGGATGCTGTGATGTGTGTCTGGCTAAAAATAGTTCGGGCTTGTCGAATCACGAATTCAATACCATCAAGAACGCAATCGAGAAAGCAGCCAACGCATCTCCACAGGAAGTAAACAAACTGGTGGAATCGCTTCCCCACCCCATGGAGAAAAGCATCACCGTGATCCGGTTCCTGGCAGACAACGACCCACAGTATCAGCTGTTCGACGGCTACCTGCGTATTATCGGACCCAAGGAATAACCTCTCCGGCCAATTACAACCAAACGATAACAAAACAACATGTTATTTAACATGTATTATGATGAGAACCCTTGCAAATACAGAAAAAACCCCTACCTTTGTATCGTGGTTTTTTCATAATAGTATTAGATTTAAGGTTAACAAAGTAGGTTATGGGATGTCGTGAGATATCCTTTAATTGTTTATAGACGTTTCGTTTCTTCCAAAATTCATATCCAACACATATTATTTTAATTTGCTTTCCTTATTTGGTAACAAATGTGGAGTAAATGAACTTGTTTTTAACCCAACCTTTGCATCGCATAATTAAAAATCAGGATATGAAAAATCAATTATTTCTTTTTGTAGTAATGATGGCTTTAGCCACAACAGTTGCAGCCCAATCCAATACAGTTGGAGTAACGCGTAACGAACCAGACACCAACCCCCAGACAGATAGTATAAAAACAAGGCAAACAGTAGGAGTCGCAATTGATTTGTTGCCCACTATCATGAGCGCAGCAACCGGCAGTTTTGGTTACTCAGGACAATTGTGGTATGGGTATAATAAGTTTAGGGTGCGCGGATTAATAGCCAAATTTCAGATGCCAGATAAGCTTATGGGCAATGCTGATTATAAAAATTTAAAAACAACTGCCACAGCTGTGATTATCGATTACTTCAAAGATTACAACTTCGAAGGATGGTGGTTAGGTGCCGGGGTAGAAATGTGGAATAACACGATTACCTCGAAAAGCGACAACAACAATTACCACTTTAACGACTATGTGGCAACCGCAGGATGCGGTTATATCTTTAAGGTATATTCTAATTTTTATATAGAACCCTGGGGCGCAGTTCACTACGTTTTAAGCAACGAACAAGTAGTTGTAGACGCTACAACCTACAGTACGAAAAAGTTTCAGGGAGAACTATCACTAAAAGTAGGTTGGCATTTTTAAACAACGAACGATTAGCCGCAATGATCATTCACCATTAAAAATAGCATTTCGTATCCGGCTCAACGATTTAGGAGCAATACCTAAATAATTAGCGATATGATAGAGAGGAACCTTATTAATGATTTCGGGATAGTCGCCGAGAAGCTTTAAATAGCGGTCTGTTGCAGATAACGTCTGCAAATCAATACTAAGCTGTACCAACTTTACATAAGCATGCTCCATCAGCAGGCGACCTAACTTTTCCAGCTTAGGAATTCTATCATACAGATCCAGTAAATCTTTTTGCTTTATCACCAGTAAATCCGAATTCTCGATCGCTTTAATATTGAGATGAGAAGGAATATTATTTAACCGGCTATGATTATTGGTCACCCAATCACCTTCGAAAGCAAAATCGGTTGTTATATCATTTCCATTATCAAGAGTCTGGTAATAAATCAAAGTCCCTTTATTGAGATAAGCGATTGAATCGCAAATCTGATTTTTACTCAGAAAAAACTCATTTTTCCGGATCGACATTACCTCGATAATATCAATCAGAGAACTCCATTCATTGTCTTCCAGTTTGATTACGGAATCAATATGCGTCTTAATGCTCTCGAAGGTGTTCAAGTTAATTGATTATTTAGAAGATCTGTGCGCAACATTAGAAGTTGCCTGATTAGTAGCCAACACCAACATCTCGGCAACCTGAACATGAGCAGGCGTAGAAGCAGCAAAATAAACCGACTCAGCAACATCGTCGCCCGTAAGCGGTTGTATCCCGCGATAGAAATTATCGGCCGCCTGCTTGTCGCCCCTGAAACGCACCACCGAGAAATTTGTCTCCACCAAACCCGGCTTTATGTTAGTCACCTTCAACGGAGTATCCACCAAATCCTGTCTCAACCCATCCGAAAGCGTTTTCACAGCGGCTTTCGTGGCACAATAGACACTACCCCCCGGATAAGCGGCATCACCTGCGATAGAGCCAATATTGATAATATGCCCCTTCCCTCTTTTCACCATACCCGGAGTTACTATTCGGGTAATGTTCAACAACCCCTTAATATTGGTATCGATAACCACATCCCATTCCTCCAGGTTACCTTCAAATTCTTTATCGAAACCGATCACAAGACCGGCATTATTAATAAGAACATCAATATTTTCCCATTTCCCCTGAAGAGATTGAATGGAAGAACGCGCAGCATTCCGGTCGCGCACATCGAAAGGCAGCAGCAACACTTCAATACCATAAGTGGCCTCCAATACCGATTTCATCTCATTTAGCTTGTCCGTATTACGCGCATTCAGAATCAAATCCGCACCTTCCGAAGCAAACTTCCTGGCACACCCCTCGCCAATTCCACTGCTGGCCCCTGTTATAAAAATAATTTTACCTTTCATCGTTATTTAATTTTAAATTATTAAATCATCCATTAATCAAGAACCAGATATGCAAACT
>JAGPJL010000027.1 GCA_018054455.1 Parabacteroides sp. | reverse complement strand
AACATAGACTATTAATTTTATTTAGTTAAACTATAAATGATTCGAATAGATTGGTTCGCTTTGATTGGCCTGTCCTCGAACGGTTTGCATATGCCTTAGTAAAGCGTCATTTACAAATATAGGAAATTATCAGTTTTTTTCTGCATCTATTCTTTCAGTTACCCCTGTTTTGGTGCTAATTTTAACATAAAAAAGGACCTAAATAATATTCTTTATAAGAATCTACTCCCTTTTTTTCGAATGTAGATAAAACCGTTTGGACAACTTTCCTTAATGTTCTGAATTAATTGTACTTTTACGATCTACAATAAATAAATGCACCTATGAGTTTTAAGGAACTATATTGGAAATATTCCCTCATAATTATTATTCTGGCACTTGGAATTGTATTATTTATGGAGTTTATGCCATTTCTAGGTGGTATACTTGGTGCCTTTACAATCTATATGTTGTTAAGAAAACAAATGCTGTTTCTTCTTGAAAAGAAAAAGATGAGGAAAAATATGGTTGCGCTGCTTTTGTTGGGCGAGGCCATACTTTGTTTCTTAATACCCTTGTTTCTGATTGTATGGTTGTTGGTGGATAAGCTGCAAAGCCTGAATCTGGACCCAGGTGTTTTGGTAAGTTCGGCCGAACATATTGCTGAGGTTATCCGGATTAAAACCGGCTATAATCTGCTGGAAAAAGAGAATATCGATACGGCTCTTTCCTTTTTGCCCAAAATTGGTCAGGCGTTGGTTGGTAGTTTGAGCGATTTTGCTGTCAATGTTGCGACTTTGCTTGTCATTCTTTATTTTTTGCTGACTGGAGGAAAGGGGATGGAGAACTATATGTACGATATTTTGCCTTTCGACGACAAAGAAAAAAGAAATGTATTGAACGAAATAAGTGTTATTGTAAGGTCTAATGCAATCGGGATACCTTTGCTTGGCATTATTCAGGGAGCTATTGCTTTGGTAGCTTATCTGATATTCAATGTGCCCAGTCCGATATTCTTTTGTCTGCTTACCTGTTTTGCTACCATTATCCCCATTGTGGGGACGGCTTTGGTTTGGTTTCCGCTGGTTGTTTACCTGGCGTTGACTGGTAGTTGGGCCAACGCAATTGGTTTGATGGCTTTCTCTCTTATTATTATCACCAACGTAGACAATCTTATCCGTTTTGTTTTACAGAAAAAACTGGCCGATACCCATCCTTTGATTACCATCTTTGGTGTTATAATAGGACTTTCCCTTTTTGGCTTCATGGGAGTGATATTTGGCCCTCTTTTATTGTCCGTCTTTATCCTTTGCGTCGATCTGTTCAAAAAAGAGTACCTCGGCAATGAAACCTCTCCTGTTGAAGTATCAGTAGCCGAAGAAGAACTTCCTGAGACTAATGGGGAGAACAAAGAGAACAAAGAGAATCAATTAAGTGATGGAAAGTCACGATGAATAGTCCTTGTAGATAGTTTATTAGGGTGATCTAATTGGCTTCCCGGAAAAGCAGCGTGGGTGAAATGGCTATAAAACAAAAAATCCCTGCAAGTAAACTTGCAAGGATTTTGTAATCTGTGCGGCTGAAGGGACTCGAACCCCCACGACTCTCGTCACCAGATCCTAAGTCTGGCGCGGCTACCAATTACGCCACAGCCGCTCTTGATTGCGGTGCAAAGGTAATGCTTTTTTGTAAAGTTGCAAATGTTTGCTACTTTTTTTATGCATTTTCTTTTTCAAATTTTAATATTCATCTTTTCTATTAACGCCAAAGCCTCATCAATCATGGTGTCTTTACCACGAAGCATGTCTTCCGAGGTCATATCTACTTTAATATCCGGATCAATTCCGAACTCTGTATGTTCGTTGGACGCATTTAGCATCGGACTCGCAGAAAAACGAACACTCCATCCGTTTGGAAGCTCGGAACTAAAAGGAAAACCGCTTCCTCCCCCTGTTCGATCGCCCATTATCGTTGCATGCGGCATCATTCCCATCTTGTTTATAAAATCGTTGGTTGCGCTAAAGCAATGGCGATTGGTGAGAACAATAACCGGACGTAACCAGCGAACCCGGTCTGATGGGGCGAGAGTGAGTTCGTAAGGTGCAGAGAAATCATTATGTCCTGTTCCTGTTTTATGCAATATGTATCCTGTAGTAATCTTCTCTTCCAGAAAGCGGGAAGCAATACGATCGGAATAGGTGAGTGAACCTCCGCCATTATCGCGTACATCAAAGATTATAGCCTTACATTCTTTAAAATACAGGAACATATAATCCAGATTTGTTTCTCCAACGGCGTCGGAGAAACTGCTATAATAGACATATCCTACGTCGTTGTTTAGTTTCTTATATTTTAATCCTCCTGCAATCTGATAATCTGTTCCCAGATACAGATCCTGAATGTCTACCGAAAAATTGGCAGGATAATCTTCATACCATTTCCAGTATCTTGAAATATCAAAGGCAGAAATAAGATTGGTATGTCCGTCTTTCAGCTCATTGAGCATATTCCCCAGTACATCAAACAACTTATCCTGTTTCATCGTATCGGTAATTTGTACGCTGTAGCGATCGTGGATCTCGTTCCAATCCACATCTTTGTATTCAAAGAAACAGTAGTGTTCATCCATGATTTTCCAAAGCGCTTCGAAATTTTCCCGCGGAGACGACGTATACTCGTCTGCTTTCTCGCACGAGAAAGTAAGGAATGCAACAATCAGACAAAGACAATATGTTATATTTCTTTTCATCAGATTAATAGTATGCACTGTTATAACGCTTGGTTTGCTTTAAACGTTTGCCTCCAAAAGCAATAAACTCTTTGACAAATCCTATAAGGAACGAATTTGAAACGACATGACTCTGAATTCCGTTCACATCCGTTTTGGTAAAGGTATTCAGGTAACCAGCCCGGATGGTAAAGTTCCCGACAGGGAAGTCGGCCGTTAGAAAATTTCTCATGGCAAATTTGTTGTGCAGTGAGCTGAAAAGGACAACACCTTCGCTGTTTCCCAGATTGAATATTTCGTAATACGATTGTCCGTAGTGAGGAGAGAACATAACACCGGCTACAGGGATTTCAATCTGATAACGAAGAGCAAACGGATAGTTATTTACCTGAAATTTGTAGATAGCCATAGCAGACAGGTTAAGATCTGTTTCAACCTTGGCCGAGGCCGGATTATTTCCGTTACGTGTATTGTAAATAAAACCTCCAAGAGCGCGGACTGATGCACCGGCAAGAAGCTTAAGCGCCGGCTGAGGCTGAAAATGGTAATGGTACCCTAAGCTGTAATCTACAAATCCGGCAAATGAAGAGGCTGTTTCTGCCGGATTACGCGTAAACGCAAAATCGACATTAATAAATTGCTGTCTGGATATGCGGTAATCCGACAGCCTTGTCATCTTCATCCGCTCATTGAGAATTCTCATTCCCCATCCCGAATACTTAAGAGGAGAAAGATAAGTGTCCTTTATGTTGTATCCACCCACCCCAAACAGGGTTGCTTCATTTACTGACCAAGGTTTATCTTCGTTATTTTCCTGTGCTCTCAAAGCAGGCACAAGACAAAGAAACGCAAGCAGGAGCAAGGTTATACGCTTCATAGGCTTTATTCATCAAATAGTTTCATCTGTCCGGTTATTTCATCAATAATATCTGAATCACTTATATCGTCGTTATCTTCAATTTCTTCAACAGTATCGGGTTGTTCTTCTTTGCTTTGAGCAAACCGGACAGGTTCAAGTTCGTTGATCGTTTCTATTTCGAAAGTGGAAATCCGCTTCCCTTTAGCCTTGAATCCCTTTACTGAAATAAACTCATCGGCATCCAGAACCAGCGATTCTCTGAAGCTGTCGTGTCCCCCAAAGATAACCTCTATCCGTGGATATCCCTCGTCTGTAAGCAGCAATAAACGGCTGCCTGAGTTTTCTCCCAAAAAGTTCTGTTTACGTGACCCGGCTTCAAGCTGGAACCGTTTCAGGTAAGGATTTTTTTGATCGGCATCATACAGCGCAGCAGTCCATACTTTAGAGGAATCAAACTTCTCGATGGTAAGTATATTATCTTCGTAGTGGTTACTCAGATCAAAATTAGTCGTGTAGAAGTCTCCGTTCTGACAAATCACCAGTATCTGATCCTCGCTTTGGAATTCACCCAGTAATTCACCTCTTCCGTCGTAGTTAAGACGCAGAACATCGCGGTCAAACCACACCATGCGTCCACCCAACGTAGAACTTCCTTTCTGCTTCAGACTAATTTTATGGACCTCGGCTTTAGTAAGCAGATTACCCATAGAAGCACGTCCCTTGATAACGATAGAACTGAAGTCTTTCTCAAAAACAAGCAGCTTCTGCCGGGGCTTCGGTTTAAGGATTACCTTGACTGTTTCGGCCTCTCCATTTGGATTTGCACTGAAATACACAATTCGTGAACCCGGGGTTCCCTTCGTAAGGTCGTAATCCTTGTCGCGGGTAATCCCCGTAACAGCAAATCGTTTAATATAGTGAGGTGCGATTTTCCCATCACGGTATATCACATTGTAGATTGTACGGTTATCGTTACGCTTGAAAACGTTCAGGTAGAGTACATTCTTTCCCACAAACATTTTGTCGCAAACCTTCACTACTTTATAACTACCGTCGCGATAGAAAATAATAATATCGTCAATATCAGAGCAATTACATACGAATTCATCCTTTTTAAGGCTCATTCCAATGAATCCTTCTTCCCGGTTGATATATAATTTCTCGTTGGCTTCTACTACTTTGCTAGCTTCGATGGTATCGAAGTTTCTTATTTCGGTAAGACGAGGATAGCTCTTTCCGTACTTTTCTTTCAACATGTTAAACCAGTCTACTGTGTACTGAACGATAGTAGCCAGGTGATGATTTATCTTTTCTATGTTTTCCTTCGTTTGGGCAATGAAAGCCTCACTCTTGTCGGAGTTGAATTTAAGGATACGTCCCATCTTGATTTCCATCAGACGGAGAATATCATCGCGGGTTACATCCCTGATAAAAGATGGTTTGAACGGAGTAAGCCGTAAATCGATATGAGCTACCGCTTCATCCATATCGCGTGCATTTTCAAACTCCTTGTCTTTGTATATGCGTTGTTCGATAAATATCTTTTCCAGTGAAGCGAAAAACAAAGCCTCTTCCAGTTCTGCTTTCTCTATCTCCAGCTCCATTCGCAGCAGGTTCATTGTGTCGTTAGCCGAATGGCGCAATACTTCACTAATACCCAGGAAATGGGGTTTGTTATCCCGGATAACACAACAGTTTGGCGAAATGCTGATTTCGCAATCTGTAAATGCATACAAGGCATCTATAGTCTTGTCCGATGAAACTCCCGGTGCCAGATGAATCAGAATTTCAACATTACGGGCTGTATTGTCATCTACCTTCTTTATTTTAATCTTTCCTTTGTCGTTTGCCTTAAGAATGGATTCGATGATAGTAGAGGTTGTTCTTCCATAAGGGACTTCCGAAATAACAAGTGTTTTGTTATCCATTTTAGAAATCTTGGCTCTTACTTTAACAGACCCGCCTCGTTCTCCATCGTTGTATTTAGACACGTCTATATATCCGCCAGTCTGAAAATCAGGATAGAGGATAAACGGACGATCCTGAAGATAGGCAATACAGGCATCAAGTAGTTCATTAAAGTTGTGCGGAAGAATTTTTGAGGCCAGACCTACAGCAATACCTTCAACTCCCTGAGCCAGAAGCAACGGGAATTTAACGGGAAGGGTGATAGGTTCTTTATTTCTGCCATCATAGGATTGCTGCCACGCAGTGGTTTTTGGATTGAAAACTACCTCGAGTGCAAATTTAGATAAGCGGGCTTCTATGTAACGGGGTGCAGCAGCGCCGTCGCCGGTAAGGATATTTCCCCAGTTTCCCTGACAGTCTACAAGTAAATCTTTTTGTCCCAGCTGAACAAGAGCATCTCCGATGGATGCATCTCCGTGAGGGTGAAACTGCATGGTATGCCCAACAATATTAGCCACCTTGTTGTATCGGCCGTCGTCCAACCGCTTCATGGAGTGAAGAATACGCCTTTGCACAGGCTTTAATCCGTCATTTATATGAGGAACGGCCCGTTCCAATATTACGTACGAAGCATAATCCAGGAACCAGTCCTGATACATGCCTGAAAGATGATAAGAAACTCTCCCTTCGGATTTTCCTGGTATTTTATATTCAGTATGCGAAGAGACTACCGATTCAATTGTTTCTGGTGTCTCATCGTCATTTTCCTTAATGTCTTCGTTTTCGTTCAGCTCTGTAATATCTTCCGGTCTCATATATAATGCTAAATTTAGCGCATGCTTTGGCAAATATACGAACATAATCGAAAAAAATCACTTACTTTGCATGCTTTAAAGTTAGAATAATTTTTATACTGCGTAATATGGCACAAGAAGATGTATTTAAGAAGTTAGTTTCGCACTGTAAAGAATACGGATTCGTATTCCCGTCCTCAGAAATCTACGATGGCTTAGGGGCAGTGTATGATTATGGACAGATGGGCGTTGAGCTTAAAAACAATCTGAAAAAATATTGGTGGGATAGTATGACCTTACTGAACGACAACGTAGTAGGGATTGATTCAGCTATCTTTATGCATCCTACAATCTGGAAAGCATCAGGCCATGTGGATGCGTTTAATGATCCTTTGATCGATAATAAAGATTCAAAGAAACGTTACCGCGCAGATGTATTGATAGAAGATTATCTGGCTAAAATAGATGAAAAAATTGATAAGGAAGTAGCCAAAGCTGCTAAGCGTTTTGGTGAAACATTCGACGAAGTGCAGTTTCGTGCAACCAATCCAAGAGTGCTTGAACACCAGGCGAAACGTGATGAGGTGCATGCCCGTTTTGCCAAAGACCTGAACGATGCCAATTTCGAAGACCTTCGTGATCTTATTATCGACTGCGAAATTGTATGTCCGGTATCAGGAACAAGAAACTGGACAGATGTTCGTCAGTTTAACCTGATGTTCTCTACAGAAATGGGATCTACCGCTGATGGAGCAATGAAGGTTTATTTGCGTCCCGAAACGGCACAGGGAATTTTTGTAAACTTCCTGAATGTACAGAAAACAGGTCGTATGAAGATCCCGTTTGGTATTGCCCAGATCGGTAAAGCATTCCGAAATGAAATTGTGGCCCGTCAGTTTATTTTCCGTATGCGTGAATTTGAACAGATGGAAATGCAATTCTTTGTTCGTCCGGGTGAAGAACTTGACTGGTTCGCCAAATGGAAACAGATTCGTCTGAAATGGCACAAAGCATTAGGTTTAGGTGATCATAAATATCGTTTTCACGACCACGACAAGTTGGCTCACTATGCCAATGCGGCAACTGATATTGAGTTTGAAATGCCTTTCGGGTTTAAAGAAGTGGAAGGTATTCACAGCCGTACCGACTTTGACTTAAGTCAGCATGAGAAATTCTCTGGCAAGAAGATGCAGTATTTTGATCCGGAACTAAATAAGAGCTACACACCGTATGTTATTGAAACATCGATTGGCGTTGACCGCTTATTCCTGAGTGTATTGTCTGCTTCTTATTGCGAAGAAACACTTGAAAATGGTGAAACACGTGTTGTATTGAAGCTTCCAGTTCAGGTAGCTCCGGTTAAACTCGCAATCATGCCTTTGGTTAAGAAAGACGGTCTTCCCGAAAAAGCGGAAGAGATCATGAACAGCCTTAAGTTTGATTTCCGTTGTCAGTACGACGAGAAGGATTCAATTGGTAAGCGTTACCGCCGTCAGGATGCCATCGGTACTCCTTTCTGTATTACTATAGATCACGATACGCTTAATGATAATTGTGTAACAATTCGTTTCCGCGATACCATGTTGCAGGAACGTGTTTCGATCGACAAATTGCATGATATCATTTCTGAAAAGATTAGCATGAAATCACTTTTCAAAAAAATTAACGAATGAAAAAGTATTGGCATATAGTTCTGATGTTGTTCTGTGTTCTTCTCACGGCGCCTTCGTGCAGCAATGACGACGACGATGAAAAAATTGATGAGGTATGGAAACAGCAGAACGAAGAAGCTTTTAAAGCAAAGGCTACTGATTCTGAATTCAAAAAAATAGAGTCCGAAGGCAAAGAAGCTTCTGTTTACTATAAAGTACTCAAAACCGGAACCGGCAAACAACCGTTGTATACCAGTACGGTGAATGTTTACTACAAAGGAAAACTAATTGACGGAACGGTTTTCGATCAGAAGCTGTTTGAAGACGGATCTCCTTTCAACACATTGGTTGCCGGAAGAACAATTCTGGGCTGGACAGTCGCCTTGCAGCATATGCATGTGGGCGATAAATGGGAAGTTTGGATTCCGCAGGAACTGGGTTACGGAACAACAGGATCGGGAGAGATTCCGGGTTATTCTACGTTGGTTTTTGAAATGGAACTTGTGGAGATTACAGCATTATAGCATTTATTATCAGACATATAGGGAAGCCACTGCAGAATATAATTGCGGTGGCTTCTGTTTTTATCGGCTGTTTTTATTATTTTTGGCACACACTATTATATTTTACACTTATGAATAAAATACATTTACTTGTACTATTGACGGTGATTGTTCTGTCCGGATGCTCGGAAAAGCATTTTATAACAGACGACTCTTACCGGGCACAGGTTGAAAAAGATTTTCAGGAGAAGCAGAAACAGCTTCCCAACGGAGATCTGTTTGCAGTTTTTAATGACTCAATGACTTTGCAGGAAAAAGAGGCGCTTACCTTTTTGTATGCCTATATGCCTATCGGCGATCTGACGGATTATGATGGAGATTTGTATCTGAGGAGTGTTCGCTCTACGTTCAAGGCTCAAAGTGAAATGCCATGGGGCGATTCCATCCCTGAAGATATTTTCCGTCATTTTGTTTTGCCAATACGGGTAAACAATGAAACACTCGACGAGAGCCGTATGGTCTTTTTTGATGAACTTAAAGAGAGAGTGAAAAACCTTTCATTATATGATGCCGTGCTTGAAGTAAATCACTGGTGTCACGAAAAGGTTGTTTACACTCCCTCGGATTCACGTACCAGTTCGCCTATGGCTTCGGTTAAAACGGCCTACGGAAGGTGCGGCGAAGAGTCAACTTTTACAGTGGCTGCTTTGAGGGCTGTAGGTATTCCTGCACGTCAGGTATACACTCCACGGTGGGCACACACTGACGATAATCATGCATGGGTGGAAGCCTGGGTTAATGGTAAGTGGTATTTTATGGGAGCTTGCGAACCAGAACCTGTTCTTAATTTGGGTTGGTTTAACGGACCGGCTTATCGTGGAATGTTAATGCATACAAAAGCTTTTGGCCGATATAATGGACCAGAAGAGGTGATGACTGTAACGGCTAACTATACAGAAATAAATGTGATTGATAATTATGCTCCAACAGCCAAAGCCTTTGTAACAGTAGTGGATGCTGCCGGGAAGCCTGTTGAAGGTGCAGATGTGGAGTTTAAAATTTACAATTACGCCGAATTTTATTCGGTTGCTTCCAAAAAAACGGATGCAGAAGGAAAAAGTTTTCTTTCTTCTGGAAAAGGCGATCTTTTTGTCTGGGCTTCCAAAGGAAATGCATTCGGGTATGGTAAAATTTCCATGGGGAAAGAGGAAGGTATAACCATTACTCTCGATAAAAAACCGGGCTTTGTAACAACCTTTGCCATGGATATCGTGCCTCCGGTAGACGGTTCCATTCAAACAGCGGTTACTGAAGAACAAAAACAGGTAAATGCGAAGCGTTTGCTTGAAGAAGATAAGATAAGAAATGCCTATGTGAAGACTTTCTATACGGAAGAGAAAGCAGATTCGTTGGCAAAATCTCTGGGAATTGATCCGCTTAAAACAGCCGATTACCTAATTGGAAGTCGTGGAAACTGGAAAGAAATTGAATCATTTCTTTCGGAAGCACCTGCTGAAAAGCGAAGCGTGGCAATGGATCTGTTGGGAGTAATCTCTGCAAAGGATTTACGCGATACGCCAGCCAGTGTTTTATTAGATCATCTGAATAACACAGGGGCAAATGAATCATTATTATTTACCTCCTATATTTTAAACCCACGTATTACCAGCGAGTTCCTTACTCCATATAAAAAAGTATTGTCCGCAGGATTTGATTCGTCCTTTATTAAGAGTGTACGCGAGAACCCGCAAATGTTGGTAAAATGGGTGAAGGATAGTATCCGTATAGCCGACGACCTGAATGCGCAGCGGATTTCTGTAATGCCTTTGGGTGTATGGAAATCGCGTGTTGCCGATACGGATTCCAGAGATGTATTTTTTGTTGCTCTTTCCCGCTCTTTGGGTATTCCGGCACAAGTAGAGCCAGTTGCAGGCAAAGTGCAGTATTATCATGCTGATCGATGGATTGATGTGGACTTTAGCGGTGTCTCGCAGGAGAATGCCAAACAAGGAAAGGTGGTAGCTTCGTATAAGGCCATTAAGTCTTTGCCGGATCCTCAGTATTATAGTCACTTTTCAATTGCAAAAATTAATGACGACGGAAAAATGCAAACACTGAACTTCGAAAGGAGTGGAAGTGCGGACATGGGATTGGGTAATTCGTGGAGTGGACTTCTAAAAACCCCTCTTGATATAGATGAAGGTAATTATATGCTGGTAACAGGTACCCGTATGGCCAATGGATCAGTTCTTTCTAATGTTACTTTTTTTCATGTTGAAGCAGGAAAAACTACTCAAATTGAATTGGTAATGCGTGAGAACACCGATGATGTACAGGTTATAGGTAGTATAAATGCCGAAGCTTCTTTTAAAGATGCTGCAACCGGAAAGGATAAGACCATCCTTGCTACTACAGGAAGAGGTTATTTTATTGTTGCTATTTTGGGAGCACGACAGGAGCCAACCAATCACGCTTTGAGGGATTTAACCCAGTTCGCCAAAGAATACGAAACCTGGGGGCGCAGTATGGTTCTGTTGTTTCCGAACGAACAGCAATTAAAGAACTTCGATGCAGGAGAGTTCAAGGGATTACCTAAAACGATCACTTACGGAGTGGATACAAATGGAGGAGTAACATCCATGCTTGTAAAAGCAATGAATCTTCCCTCTTCTGATACGTTGCCTATTTTTGTGATTGCCGATACATTCGGACGTGTAGTATTTGTTTCACAAGGTTACACGATTGGTTTGGGAGAGCAGATGCTCAAAGTAATTCATAAACTATAAACAGGCATTTTAGCTTGAATGTCATCAGAAAAGGCGATCTCGAAGAGGGATCGCCTTTTCTTTTTGTCGATTGTTTTTGCGTTTTTGTCGACGAATACTTCCTCTACTTATAGTATTGTTGTCCATAGAATTACTATGTCGTAGTTTTGCTTCTGTTAGAAATAAAGAAGAAAAAATATGAAACAATACATGCTTATCCTATTTTCGCTGTTGCTTTTATTCCCTTATGGAATGCAGGCACAGGAGAAGCCTTCGCAATGGACACTTAAGTCGTGCCTTGATTACGCGTTGGCTCACAATATTCAGGTAAAGAAAAGCAAAATCGCATTAGAAGAAAGCAAGGTAGACACCAAAACGGCTAAAGCTCAGCTGTTTCCTTCTCTTTCGGCTTCTGTAACACAGGGATTGGTAAATTACCCTTCCAATGAAGTTGCTACTAACACCAGTTATTCAGGAAACTATAGTTTGAATGCAAACCTGAAACTGTTTGATGGTGGTAAACGTATAACTGCTATAAAGCAACAGCAACTGCAGAATCAGGTTCAGGAACTGGGCATTGAACAAAGTGAAGATGATATTGAAATTGCAATAACGCAAACCTATCTGCAGGTGCTGTATGCTTATGAATCTGTTCGCATTAATGAAAATACAGTAGAGGTCTCCAAGGCACAACGTGACCGTTCTGCCGAATTGCTGACTGCCGGTTCTATTTCGCGGACAGACCTGGCTCAGATGGAGTCGCAGCTGAGTACGGACAAATACCAGTTAATTGTTGCTCAAACAAATCTGGATAACTACAAGTTACAGTTAAAACAGCTGCTTGAGCTGGATATTTCCGAAGAAATGAAACTTCAGCTTCCGGAGCTGAGTTCGAATGATGTGATGGTTCCTCTTCCGGATAAACAAACGGTATATCAGACCTCTCTGAGTGTAATGCCTCAAGTGAAAAGCAGTCAGATGAATATCTCCATTGCCGAACTGGAAACGAAAAAGGCTAAGGCAGGCTATTTGCCAACCTTATCCATGAATGCAGGTTTAGGAACCGGACACCTTTCAGGAACTGATTATTCTTTTGGAAGTCAGATGTGGAATAAGTTTAACCAGAGTGTCGGCCTTACTTTGAGTATTCCTATTTTTTCCAACCGGGAAAACAAATCGGCTGTGCAAAAAGCACAATTGGCCTATCAAACAAGTCAGCTTGAACTCCTCAATACCCAAAAAGAGTTATTGAAAACTGTTGAAGGTATTTACCTGGATGCAACTTCTTCGCAAAACCAGTATACATCAGCAATGGAACGGCTTAATTCTGTAGAACTAAGCTATAAACTTACTGAAGAACAGTTTTATCTTGGTATGAAAAATACCCTCGAACTGCTTACTGAAAAGAACAACCTGCTTATAGCTCAACAAGAAGTGCTGCAAAGTAAGTACATGGCCATTATGAGTATTCAGCTTCTGAATTTTTATCAGAAGAAACCGATAGATATTAATTACTAATGAATATCATTTCACTCTCTTTTTGTTAGATGCCTTTGTGAAAAGGTTTTTTTTTAAGGGGCGGCTTCGACGTGCCGCCCCATTAAAAATACCAAAAGCGTAAGACAGAAGAAAATAAACGGAACAATAAAATAAATAAGTAATATGAATAAAAAAAGAATCATAACAGGTATAGTAACGGTAGCTGTTATTGCCATTGGAGCATACTTCTTTTTATCCGGAGATAAATCCAAAGGAGCGATGGCTCTTGAGATGGGGAAAACATCTCTAAGCTCCATTAATACCATGGTTACGGCTACCGGAACAGTAGAACCTATAACCGAGGTTGAAGTAGGAACCCAGGTTTCTGGTATTATTGATAAGATCTATGTCGATTTCAATAGTCAGGTGAAGAAAGGTCAGCTTCTTGCCGAAATGGATAGGGTGACTTTGCAAAGTGAATTGGCTAGTAAACAGTCAGCCTTGGCTAGCAGCAAAACAGAGTTTGAATATCAGCAAAAAAACTATGCCCGCAGTAAGACCCTACACGAGAAGAACCTGATTAGTGATACGGACTATGAAACGGCGACCTATAACTTTCAGAAAGCGAAAAATACCTATGAAGGAAATCAGGCTGACTTGATAAAAGTAAAAAGGAATCTGGGTTATGCAACGATTACTTCTCCTATAGATGGCGTTGTTATTTCCCGTGCTGTGGAAGAGGGGCAGACAGTTGCTGCCGGATTTAGTACACCTACTCTTTTCACCATAGCCAATGACCTTACACAGATGGAGGTGATTGCCAATGTGGACGAGGCAGACATAGGTCAGGTTGAAGAGGGACAACGTGTTTCCTTTACAGTAGATGCATACCCTAATGATGTATTTGAAGGTCTGGTTACCCAGGTGAGACTGGAAGCAACTACTACCTCCAATGTAGTAACTTACGAGGTTGTTATCAATGCGCCGAATCCTGATTTGAAATTGAAACCGGGCCTCACCGCTAATGTTACAATTTATACACTGGAACGTAATAATATTCTTACCATTCCATCGAAGGCACTTCGCTTTGTCCCGGATGCTGCCTTATTGGAACCGATTGGTATATCCGTTGCTTCCGAACAGCCTAAACTAACGGCGGGAAAGAAACTTATCTGGCAGAAAAAGGGACAAGTATTACAACCCAAGCTGGTAACTGTTGGGATTACCAACGGAAGTAATACAGAAATCACAGAAGGATTAAAAGATGGCGAAGAGGTTGTAGTAAGCCTTTCTTCAGCGGCTGTTCAGACGGAAGCTCCATCCGCAGAAAAAAGTCCTTTCATGCCACAGCCTCCCGGATCAAATAAAAAGAAATAAGAGGGCCGGTCGTATGAATAAAGTTATAATAAAATTAGAAAACATAAGAAGAGACTTTCAGGTGGGAGAAGAAACTGTTCACGCATTGCGTGGTGTTTCTTTCTCTATCACCGAAGGTGAGTTTGTAACTATTATGGGTACAAGCGGATCCGGAAAGTCTACGCTGCTGAATATGTTGGGTTGTCTGGATACCCCAACTGCCGGCGAGTATCTTCTGGATGGAGTTCCTGTCCGGAAAATGGGAAAGAATGAACGGGCTTCGCTGAGAAACAGGAAGATTGGTTTTGTCTTTCAAAGCTACAACCTTCTACCGAAGACTACAGCTATTGAAAATGTTGAATTACCGTTGATGTACAATCCATCTTATTCGGCGTCTGCAAGAAGAGCTAAATCTATCAATGCGTTGGAAGCTGTAGGTCTTGGAGACAGATTACATCATAAAAGTAACCAGATGTCAGGAGGACAGATGCAGCGTGTAGCTATTGCCCGTGCTCTTGTGAACGATCCGGTAATTATTCTTGCCGATGAGGCAACCGGGAACCTCGATTCTCGTACCTCGTACGAGATATTGGTTTTGTTTCAGGAATTGAACAAGATGGGAAGAACAATTATTTTTGTTACTCATAATCCGGAAATCGCCCACTACTGCAGCCGGAATATTTTACTGAGGGATGGTCATGTTATAAGTGATTCCATCAATACGAATATTCTTTCGGCCCGCGAAGCTTTGGATAAATTACCCAAAAATGATGATTAAAGAGAACACATTATGAACTATACAAATCTATTAAAGATAGCACTCCGGGCATTGGCCAACAATAAAATGCGTGGCTTTCTGACGATGTTGGGTATCATAATCGGGGTAGCCTCGGTTATTACGATGTTAGCCATTGGTCAGGGGTCCAAGAAGAGCATTCAGAGCCAGATATCGGAGATGGGATCCAATATGATCATGATTCAGCCGGGTGCTGATATGCGGGGAGGTGTTCGGCAAGATGCTTCCGCCATGGAAACCCTTAAGCTGGAAGACTATGAGGCTATCTTGAATGAAACACGCTATATCAGCGCCGTTTCTCCGTCCGTTAACAGCAGCGGCCAGTTAATTTATGGGGCTAAAAACTATCCATCAACGGTATATGGTATAAACGAAGATTATTTGTTTATTCGGAAATATTCGGTAGAAGAGGGAGATATGTTTACAGAACAGGATATTCTTTCTTCAGCAAAGGTTTGTGTTATAGGAAAGACTATTGTGGATAATCTTTTTACGGGTGGCGAAAGCCCTGTAGGGAAAGTAATCCGGTTCAATAAAATCCCTTTTAAGGTGATCGGGGTACTTAAATCCAAGGGATACAACAGTATGGGGATGGACCAGGATAACCTGGTGCTGGCACCCTATACAACGGTTCAGAAAAGAGTGCTGGCAATTACCCATCTGCAAGGAATCACAGCTTCTGCGCTGAAAGAGGAATATACGGAACAGGCAATCGAAGAGGTTGAAGATTTACTGCGCCGGAACCATAAACTACAGCTAACGGATGATGATGATTTTAATATCCGTTCGCAGCAGGAGCTAAGTAGTATGCTTACAACAACAACCGACCTTATGACGGTTTTGCTGGCTTGCGTTGCTGGTATCTCTCTTTTAGTTGGAGGGATAGGAATTATGAATATAATGTATGTATCAGTAACTGAACGTACCCGCGAAATCGGACTCCGAATGAGTATTGGAGCCAAAGGAAGGGATATTCTTGCCCAGTTTCTTATTGAGGCAGTACTTATAAGTGTAACCGGGGGATTGATCGGGGTGATTTTTGGTGTTGGATCTTCCTTGATGGTAAACCTGCTGTTCCGTTTCCCTATTTCCATTCAGGCATGGTCGGTTGCGTTGTCTTTCCTTGTCTGTACGGTGACAGGTGTATTTTTTGGCTGGTATCCTGCCCGGAAAGCATCCGATCTCGATCCGATTGAAGCGATTCGTTACGAATAATAGTAATACTGAATATCCGGATAAATAGTATCTTTGTGTCAAAGAACAAAATATATATGAATGAATTAGAGAATAAAAGACCTTTTCAGTGGCTGATACACTTTGCCGCCTGGGGAGTATTGTTCGGATTGCCTTTCTTCTTTACAGGAAGAGAGGCACAGTCCGTTACGCTTGAAAGCTACCTGCGCTTTGTAATTATACCCCTCTCATTCATGATGGTTTTTTATATTAACACCCTCTTTCTAATTGAGAAATATCTCTTTACTAAAAAAGCATGGACGTTTGTATTGGCTAATGTGCTCGTTATAGCAGGTGCTATGTTGTTTGTTCATCTTATGATGCAATACCTTCCGGATCCGCATATAGAAAAGCCCAGACCTCATAGGGAATGGCAGGACTCTTTTATGTTTTTCCTTGGGAATGCCATTCTTTACTTGCTGGTAGCCGGATTAAGCGTTGCTATTAAAATGACCAATAGCTGGTACAAGGTACAGGCAGATAAAAAGGAGATAGAGAAAGAACGTGCGGAAGCGGAATTGAAGAATCTGAAAAGTCAGCTTAATCCTCATTTCCTGTTTAACACACTGAATAATATTTATTCACTCATTGCTTTCAGTCCTGACAGGGCTCAGGGTGCAGTGCACGATCTCAGTAAATTGTTGCGTTATGTCCTTTATGAGAATAACCAGCATTTCGTCCCTTTGGAAAAAGAACTTGATTTTATCCGGAATTATGTGGAGTTGATGCGTATCAGGTTGCCGGAACAGGTAAAACTGGAAACAAACATTACATCGGGTGATTCTTCGGGAGCCTTGATTGCTCCGCTTTTATTTATTTCGCTTATTGAAAATGCGTTTAAACACGGAGTTAGTTACAGCAAACCATCGTTTATCCATATTTTTATTTCACCGGATAGCGAAGGCCGAATGGTATGCGATATAACCAATAGTTGTTTTCCTAAGTCTGAACAGGACAAAAGTGGCTCGGGAATTGGATTGGCTAATTTACATAAGCGGTTGGAATTACTTTACCCCGATAAGCATGTATTGCAATGTGGGTGCGAAGGCGATACTTACCGGGCTCTTTTACGGTTAACATTGAAGGAGGAAAGCGTATGAACTTAACATGTTGTATTATAGATGACGAACCGTTGGCGGTAAGCTTGTTGGAAAGTTATGTGAATAAAACGCCTTTCCTCGAATTAAAGGGTAAATTTAACAGTGCCATTCATGCGCTGGCATCATTGAACGATAATCCTGTTGATTTGTTGTTCCTGGATATTCAGATGCCAGAGCTTAATGGGTTGGAGTTTTCCCGTATTGTTGGAGGTGAGACACGTATTATCTTTACCACCGCGTTTGAGCAATATGCCCTGGATAGTTATAAAGTGAATGCGCTTGATTATTTGCTAAAACCGATCAGCTACCCCGATTTTCTTGTTTCGGCCAACAAGGCATTGCAATGGTTCGAGATTTTGAGAAAGAATGAGGAGCCGGCTCAAGCGGCTCAGGCGTCAGGAAAAGAAGAAATCGAGAGTATTTTTATCAAAACAGAATATAAACTGCTGCAAATTCCATTAAACAAAATCCTCTATATTGAGGGGCTTAAAGATTATGTGAAGATTTATACAGAAGACAATATTCATCCTGTACTGTCTTTGATGAGCATGAAAGCTATGGAAGAAATTCTCCCGTCCCGAAATTTTATCCGGGTACATCGTTCGTTTATTGTTCAGGCGGACAAAATAAAGGTAATTGAACGTAACCGCATTGTTTTTGGAAAAGAATATATTCCAATTTCAGATAATTACAAAGCCAGGTTTATGGAATTTCTTGGTCAGCGGTCCTTATTGCCAAAAGGTAAAGATTCTATTTGAATTGACATATCCCGAACTTCTTCTATCTTTGTAGACGAGAAAAAGAAAGAATAATGACAGAACGATTTGCCGCTATAGATTTTGAAACAGCCAATGCTCAGCGAAGCAGCGTTTGCAGCGTTGGAGTGGTGTTGGTGGAAGAGGGTGAAATTACAGATTCTATATATAGTCTGATTCGTCCGCGTCCCAACTTCTATACGCGATGGACAACCGCTGTACACGGACTTACTGCTTCGGATACGCAAAATGCGGATGACTTTCCTTCTGTTTGGGAGGGTATTGCGCCTCAATTGGAGGGTATTCCGTTGGTAGCTCATAACAGTCCATTTGATGAAGGTTGCCTGAAAGCTGTTTTTTCTCTTTACGGAATGACCTATCCCATGTATAAGTTTTATTGTACCTGCAGGCTTTCACGCCGTCAATATCCTTCGCTTGTGAATCACCAGCTTCATACAGTTTCCGGACATTGCGGATATAACCTTGCCAATCATCACCATGCACTTGCCGATGCCGAAGCCTGCGCCCGCATTGCCATTAAGGTAATGCAGGAGAGAGCTGTTAGTCGGTTGTGCGATTTATAAGAGTTCGGATTATTTCCTTTCTCCGGCAATCTTATCCATTATAACTGCAATGGCACCATCGCCCGTTACATTACAGGCAGTTCCAAAACTATCCATGGCAATATAAAGAGCAATCATTAAGGCTTGTAATGTTTCATTAAATCCAAGCATGCTTTGCAAAAGACCTAAAGCCGCCATAATAGCACCTCCCGGAACTCCCGGAGCTGCTACCATCGTGATTCCGAGCATCATGATAAATCCCCCGAATTCAGCAATGGTTACAGGTTCGCCCGACATGTAAAGGATAGCCATGGCGCAAGCTGTTATTTTCATCGTACTTCCGGCCAGGTGAATGGTTGCACATAGAGGAACTGTAAATACAGCAATATTTTCACGTACGCCATTTTTAATTGTCTGAGCGAGTGTGACCGGTATAGTTGCAGCCGAAGATTGAGTGCCTAATGCAGTTAAATAGGCCGGAAGCATTGTTTTTAAAAGGCGGAAAGGATTCTTGCGGCTAACAGTTCCTGCTATACAAAATTGGATAAGAAGTAATACTATGTGAAGAATAAATATAATAACTATTATTTTTAAAAACATGGCAATGATTCCAAACACTTGCCCGCTTGTTGTCATGTTTAGAAATATTCCAAAAATATGAAGGGGTAAAAGAGGAATTATCACTATATTAATGAGCTTTATAATAATTTCTCTGAAATCATAAAATCCTTTTTTTAGTGTAGTTCCCAATATGGAAGAAATACCTAATCCAATGGTGAAAGACAACAGTAAAGCTGTCATCACATCCATTAACGGAGGCATAGCCACTTTAAAGTAAGGAAGTAGCATAAATTCCTCAGGATTATCCACTGCGTTAAGTGATGAGGTAACCTCAATCACAGTAGGAAAAACTGCTGCACAGCTGAAGAACGTAAAGAAACCTGAAAAAATGGTGGATGTATAGGCTATCAGAGCTGTAAGTGCCAGTAACTTTCCTGCACCTTTACCCAAATCTCCAATAGCTGGAGCTACAAGCCCCAGAATAATCAATGGGATAGAGAAACTAAGAAAATTTCCAAAAAGAGAATTGAAAGTAACAAAGAGGCGGGTTATTCCGGCGGGTAAAAACTGGCCGAAAACAATACCTGCGGCAATGGCAATTACAACTTTGGCAAGGAGTGTGATTTTAATCTTTTTCATGCGTTCTTTTAATTTTATATCCTGTTGCAGCAATGAAGATACTCATTAGGGGGCTGATTATATTGAAAAAGCAATAGGGGAGATAAGTCAGTGTTGCAACACCTAAAATAGTTGCCTGTGTCATTCCACAGGTATTCCACGGGATAAGAGGTGAGGTCACAGTAACGGAGTCCTCTGTTGTTCGACTCAACAGTCTGCTTTCGTATCCTTTTTGTTTATAAATATCTTTGAACATATTTCCGGTAAGAATTATGGACATATACTGATCGGCTGTACAGATATTAAAAAACAGTCCGGAAGCTACAGTAGACGCAACAGTTCCTACGGTACGTTTCATAAATCGAACAAATAGTTTCGTGATACTTCCCAACATTCCGCTGGCAGCCATAGCTCCACCAAAGCACATAGCACAAATAATAAGCCATATTGTACTTAGCATTCCGCTCATTCCCCGGGTGGAGACCAAATCATTTAATTCTGCATTTCCGGTCTCAATCTGGGTGCTTCCATAAAACATTTTCATGAATCCTTTGAAGGTGGCAGTAGCTCCGACTGCATCTTCTCCTGCTATTTCAGCTAAAAGATCAGGCTGAAAGAATAAAGCAAAGACTCCGGCGAGTGCAGATGATATAAACAATGTAATCAACGGGGGCACTTTTCTGGCAATCAGTAAGCCGGTTACGATAGGAACAATTAATAACCAACCCGAGATGTTGAAGCTCTCTTTTAGTGAGAGAGAGAACTGGGCTATTTGATTGCTTGACGTAGCTTCATGGAAAAATCCGGCTATGGTGAAAATTAATAAAGAAATAGTCATAGACGGTACGGTAGTAATTAGCATATAGCGGATATGGGTAAAAAGCGGCGTATTTGTAATTGAAGAGGCTAAAACTGTCGTATCAGATAATGGAGAAATTTTATCGCCGAAATAGGCTCCGGAAATAATTGCACCGGCAATCCATCCTTCATCATATCCCTGGGCTTGTCCAATTCCTAACAGGGCAATTCCAATGGTGGCGATTGTAGTCCACGAACTACCTGTCATCACCGATACAAGGGCGCAAATTATACAGGAGGATGCCAGAAAGAACGTTGGGTGAATCAGTTGAGTGCCATAATAAATGAGGGTTGGAACTACTCCGCTTATCATCCAACTTCCAGATATAGATCCGATAATAAGTAATATGAGTAGAGCAGTTGCTACACCGGTAATATTATTTACAATTGACGTTTCGATGCTTTTCCACCGGACTTTACATACAACCATGGCAATAAATGAACAGACAGCTGTTGTGGCAAGAAGCACAATCTGACTTCCTCCATTAAGGGCATCGCTTCCAAAAGCTCTGATGGTGACGAACAGTAAGAATACCAATACGAATATTGGTACGAGCGAAAGAAGGGGGGAGGGGGTCTTTACTTGCTGATTCTCCATTATTTGCTTTTTTGTAAATTTAATGCAAACTTAGGAAAAATAGTTGTTGAAAACTACTTCATATGATATTTGTGTAATAATTAGGAGGCTAAATGTGTCTTATTGATGAATGAGATAAAGCCCCGGAGGTGTAAAACCAGAAAAAGTAAAGTCAAAATTAGGCTATGTATGGAGAAATGCCTACTTTTACACAATTTTTATATCGCAAAAAAAGACAGAAATCTTATGGCAATTTACTTAAACGATGTATCAAGAACTTTCGGGGAGTATTTACTTATTCCGGGTTTGACAACGAAGCAATGTGTGCCTTCCAATGTGTCCTTACGAACTCCTTTAGTTAAGTTCGCAAAAGGTGAAAAGTCAGCCATTGAGTTGAATATTCCTTTGGTATCGGCAATCATGCAATCTGTTTCCGGTCCCGAGTTAGCAATTGAACTGGCTCGTAACGGAGGTTTATCTTTTATATTTGGCTCTCAACCAATTGTTTCGCAGGCTGAGATGGTACGTAAAGTAAAGAAATTCAAAGCTGGATTTGTTGTAAGTGACTCAAATCTTACTCCGGAAAATACGTTGGCAGATATTCTGTCTTTAATCCAAAAAACAGAACACTCTACAATTGGAATTACGGACGATGGAACTCCTAATGGCAAATTGTTGGGTATGGTTACTAGCCGCGATTACCGTGTTGGTGTAGACAGCCATGATGCGAAGGTTAAAGATTTGATGACTCCCTTTTCCAAACTAACCGTTGGTAAGTTAGGAATGTCTCTTTCCGAAGCCAATCAGATTATCTGGGACCATAAACTAAATACGTTGCCTATCATCGACAAAGATCAGAATCTTTGTTACTTCGTATTCAGAAAAGACTATGATAGTCATAAGAATAATCCTCATGAATTATCCGATAACTCAGATAAGAAGTTATTGGTTGGGGCAGGGATCAATACACGCGATTACAAAGAACGGGTACCTGCTTTGGTTGAGGCTGGTGTGGATGTTTTATGTATAGACTCTTCCGATGGTTATTCGGAATGGCAATATGAAACACTTCACTGGATTAAAGAAAATTATAACAATCAGGTGCTTGTAGGTGCCGGAAATGTTGTAGACGAGGAAGGTTTCCTTTATTTGGTTGAAGCTGGTGCCGATTTTGTAAAAGTAGGTATTGGTGGCGGTTCTATTTGTATTACCCGCGAGCAAAAGGGTATTGGCCGTGGACAGGCAACTGCACTTATGGATGTTGCTAAGGCCCGCGATGCCTATTTTGAGAAGACAGGTTTTTACGTTCCTATTTGTAGTGACGGAGGTCTTGTACATGACTATCATATGGTTCTTGCTCTTGCTATGGGAGCCGACTTCCTGATGATGGGTCGTTACTTTGCCCGATTCGACGAATCTCCTACGAAGAAGTTGCGTATCGGAAACAATTATGTAAAGGAATACTGGGGCGAAGGTTCAAACCGTGCGCAGAACTGGCAGCGATATGATATGGGAGGTTCCGAAAGTCTTAAGTTTGAAGAAGGTGTTGATAGCTATGTTCCTTATGCAGGAAAGATGAAGGACAACCTGAAGCTTACTTTAGGAAAAGTGAAAGCAACCATGTGTAGCTGTGGTACACTGAATATTCCTGAATTGCAGAATAATGTAAAGATCACGCTTGTCTCATCGACCAGTATTGTGGAAGGTGGCGCGCATGATGTAATCCTAAAAGAACAGAGCTAATAATTTACATATATATATTAAGGAAGGCGGATCCGTTTTGGTTCCGCCTTTTTTTTTACAGGAAAGAGGCTACTCTGCCAAACAGATCCCGGAATGTATTATCAACCAGCGAAGGCGCTGTTTTGTTATTGGAAGGAAAAGGAATCTGATGTGAATAGTCGAAAGGAAAATCCAGTTCCTTCAGAACAACATCAGCACATTTTTTGCCAAGTGCATTCATAATTCCCTGAGTAGGCATCACAATATCCTTTTTTAAAGAAATAGCACGAATCCGTGTACATGCTTTATGGAAAAAGTTTTCCCGGTATTCTCGCATCATACTTGGATTAATCATCGATTTAAAGGCCTGTTCAAGGAAGTCATCTTTGCATTCTGATGGTAATTTCTCAGGATTCAGAAAGTCCTGCTGAAAATATTGCTGCAATTTACTGAATGCTTCCTGATCCATTATATCCCTCGAGTTTCCATTCATCTCGCTAAAAATAGACCCTCCGCAAAACATGAATAGTTTTGATTCGGCGAACAAATTTTCAGGATTGGCCAGCAAGGTAACCTGCGAAACCAGCGCACCAATGGAATAGGCAAAGATGTTTACGGACGTATCCTCGGAAAAAAGAGGATGATTCCCGTTTTTAATTTCATGAGTAAGCTGCCATATATTATAAACGGTTTCCTTTCCCGAAGCGTAAAATCGTAAAGGATTACCGGAGATGCGGCTGCTAAGGGCTGCATTGGCAAATGAAGAATTACACAAATTCTCAATCGATTCTTTTCTTTTCACTGCCCATGGAAGGATGGCTCTTGGCTGATGCCACGATGTAGGAGTACGATTCATGTGGAAAGCAATAGGGAATAGGATTACCGCCTTTCCGGTATTTTCTGCCAGGTATTCGGCCCAGGTAAGGTATTTTTCCCAGCTTCGTTCGTTTAACCCGTGGAGAAGCAATATGGCTTCTTTGTGTTTTTCTTGTCTTTTGGGTGCGAATATAATATAATTGAAGTTTTTATTTTCTTCTATTCCATTATCTGGAACCGAACTAAAAGCCGGAGTGGGCATAATCTGTAACAATTTGTCTATTTCCTGCGCGCCCATTGTTTGCGAAAAATGGAAAGGGATTATCTCCAGCTGTTTTTCTTCCAACTCCACACGATGTTCGTAGGAAAATAATGTTTTAAGCTGTTGAGTGCGACTAATCATATCCATACGTTTTTGTTTTTCTTTGATGCAAACAAACAACATCCCTGTTTAATAAACAAATTAATGGTACTATGGGATATGAATAGGGGCAGAAAGCTCTATTTAGGGACGAAAATCGGGAATGCGGGGTAAAATCCAGCTACTCTTCGCCGGCTTATTCAGAAAATAACGAAGAAATATAGTACATTTGCTACCACTAACACGAAAGAAAAATGGGTGCGCTTAGCAACAAAATTCCAAAGTATGTTTATGAGAAGCCGAATATTGTTCAGCTTATTCTCCTTACAGCTCTCTTCGCGCTGGTGTTTATTAATATCTACAAGCCTTTCAGTTCTTCTAACTGGTATCCGGTTTCTGAACTAAAGTTCTTCCTGTTTTCAAGTTTGATCATACTAACCGGAGTGCTGGTGGTCGTTATAAGCCGTATCTGTATGTTTTATTATGGAAGGAAACATGGCATTACCTATGGCGCTTACACTGTCTGGATTATTATTGAAGTCGCTTCAATGGCTTTGTTCTATACTTTTTACACGCTTACATTGAATCCCGAAAGAGATTGGATGGGTGTATTTAAAGAGTCTGTTATAAATACCAGTTTGGTTTTGCTGCTCCCTTATTTTATTTTGCACTTATACTTTTCATATCAGGAAAAGGAAAAGATGTTGCGTTTGCTGGAACAGACCAGGGCAGATTTATCGGCTCAGCAAAGTGTGTTTTCCTTTTATGATGAGAAGAATGATTTCAAACTCTCCGTGAAAAGGAATAACCTGCTTTACCTGGAGTCGGCGGACAATTATGTTTGTATCTGGTATCTTAATAAAGGGATACTGTCAAAGTTTATGTTGCGCAATTCGTTAAAAGCGATCGAAGAGACTTTGTCGGATACGCATGTGCTGCGCTGTCATCGTTCCTTTATGGTAAACTTCGAGCAGGTAAAGGTGATACGACGTGAAAAAGATGGAATATACCTTGAATTGGGCATCGACAAGGTTCCGGATATCCCCATTTCTAAAACATACAGCGAGAAGGTGACCCATTGGTTTATGAGTTATTCTTCCTGAAAACAAAAAAGGATACCTTGCAGGGTATCCTTTTTTGTTTTTTATAAGAGATTTTAATTTTCGGTGATTACCGAGAACTCTCCAATGCCAGCCCGTTTTCCGTTTTCTGTAATACGGGTAGCCACCAGGCGGATAAGTTTGCCTTTTGTCGGTTTAAAGCGGATCTCCTGTGCAATAGGGTTGTGCTTTATATTGGAGAACTCACCTTCGGCTACCTTTATATTATTAACATATAACTGATAGTTGGAGATGTGTCCGCTTGCATCCCTGTTTTGATTGGGAACATACGTGAATCCGCTTATAAGGGCTTCTTCCTTCAGTTCCAATTCAAGTTGTTGCTTTCCTTCCGGCAGGTAATATGCCGTGTATCCGTTGCCATCAAGCATAACACCTGCCTCTTCATCTTTCGGATTTACAAGCATATAGGTGCTGGCTGGTATATCAAAACGGATGGAAGATACCGGACTTTTCTTATTGAATGAAGCATCGTGCGAGATGGCTTTTACGGTTCCTTTTTTCGAAAATGCGAAAGGTTCCGAATAGCGTGCCGACTTGGTGGTCGGTTCTGTTCCATCGGTTGTGTAGTAGATATCCGATCCTTGGTCGCCTGCCTCGATGGTAACTTTATCACTTCCGTTACGGCTGATAATTGGTTCGGTAACTAATGCGGGAGCATGAAAAGCTTCTACATTATTTATGCAGAGCGGACCCCGGGCATTTGTAAAGTGAATACGTATTTTATCAGCCTTTACTGTATGAAAACGAACGATACGCTTGTAGCCTACAGTCGTTGTGGAATCCACAGCCTCTACTGGTTTCCACTGTCCATTGAATTCTGCTTCGATGGCAAAGCTTCTTACCCGCTGTCCGAGTGGAATATATTCCTGAATCAGTATGCGGTTCACATCCATTGTCTCGTTTAGGGTGAAAGTAAGCGTCGCATCGGTAACGCCATCTTCTGTTGCCCAATAAGTATCCCAATTGCCGTCTGTCACCTTGCTGGCGCTGTATTCACGTCCTCTTGTATTGCTGGCTTTAACATTAATCCCTTTCAGCAGATTAACTTTTAAATCGTTTAGAATGGTCTGATGCCATTCTACAGCGCGAGCCGAATCAGTCGGGGTAATTTTGCCGGTCAGCGCCACCGGGAAGTTTAACAAGAAGTTGGCATTATGTCCGACACTTCTGTAATAAAGATCCACAAGGTGAGCCAGAGATCGAGTCTGATGATCTTCACGTGCATGATAAAACCATCCCGGACGGATTGATACATCGCATTCGCCGCCCATCCAGTGTTCGGCACCTTCCATGCCTCTTTGACTTTCACTGTAGTGCTTTTCCTTATTATAGTCGTACGAACTCCATTGAGTATCTCCCGACCAACCTTCTTCGTTTCCAATCCAACGGATGTCGGGAACAGTACCTCCAAAAATCATAGCTGTTGGATGAAGCTTTTTAATTGTTTCTCTGGCTTCTTCATATTTATAATATGTCTTCGCATCAATGGAACGGGCTTCATCAGCACCACCGTACCATCCGTTACCTCCATTTGCACCATCAAACCAATATTCAAAAATCGGACCGTAGTTACTTAATAACTCTTTCATTTGTGCATGGAAAGTTTCCACGTATTCGGGTTTGCCGTAATTGGCATTATTTCTGTCCCAGGGAGAAAGATAGATACCAAATTTAAGTCCCTGCCGTTTACAGGCTTCCGAGAGTTCTTTCACCATATCACCCTTTCCATCTTTCCAGGGAGCGTTTTTAACACTGTATTCGGTGGTTGCCGTTGGCCACAAACAGAAGCCATCGTGGTGTTTAGCCGTAAGAATTACTCCTTTAAGTCCGGCCGCCTTGATCGTGGAAACCCATTGGTCGCAATCCAGTTGAGTCGGATTAAACGTGCTTGCCGGCGTATTACCGTAGCCCCATTCCAAATCGTTGAATGTATTCAGCCCAAAGTGTATGAAAGCGTACGTTTCAAGTTTATGCCAGGCAACTTGTTCGGGTGTAGGAACCGGATACACTGCTTTAGGCGGAGGAACATCTTTACAGGAAAACAGGGTCGAAATAACCAATCCTCCCAATAAAAGCGAATTAAGTTTGTTCATTTTGTAATATTGTAATTTTAGTTTGGACACTCAAAGATACGTAAATTTTCAATATTCATCTCCCATCTGCCACTAATTGGATGAAAACCCTTTATTGAAAAGGATTTTTAGGGTGAGGGATATCTGGTGACAGATGATTTTCATCTGCCACCTACCACCGATAAGGAAG
>JAGPJL010000125.1 GCA_018054455.1 Parabacteroides sp. | reverse complement strand
TTAAATAAGATCCTTGTTCAGCCCGAATTTTTCTTCCGAATGGTGCTTGTCTTTGGGTTCCACATGCACAACGATATCGTAAACGTTTTCTATGGACTGTTTGATGCTCATTTCCACTTCATTTGCAATATCGTGGGCATCGTTTAAGGTGAGGTTCCCGTCTGTTTCTATGTCGAGAACAATCATATACATATTGCCAATCTGGCGGGATCTAACGCGGTGAGGATTGCTTGCCCCCGGAACTTGTTCTACAGCCTCGAATATCTTTCTGTACACCGAAGTGTCTTTTACTCCGTCCATCAGAGCTACATTGCTTTCCATAAAGATATCAACAGACGATCTTATTATATATAGACTGATGAGCAAACCTGTAACTGAGTCAAGGATGGGCATGTTAAGCTGAAAAGTAAATATCAGCCCAAGCAATACCCCGGCTGATATAATTACATCGTTGCGCATATTTTTAGCGTTAGCTATCAGCATGGAACTTCCGGCTAGCTTACCCTGGCGAAACTGATAATAAGCTAACCCAAGTTTACCAATCATTGAAAACACTGTAACATAGATAGTAAAAACAGACGGAAGTTCCCGGGGTACAGAGAAAAGGATGTTTTTACCCGCTGAAATAAGCATTTGCATACCGGCAAAAAAGATAACAAAAGAGAGGACCTTAGCTGCTATGGTATCTGCTTTTTCGTATCCATAGGCATAATTGTTATTTGGAGGGCGGCTAACTACCCTGGCCGTGAATAGCGTGACAATCGATATCACAACATCTGTAGCCGAGTCGATTCCATCACCAAGTACAGCCAGACTTCCTCCAAAGATTCCAACCCCTATTTTTGATACGGATAATATAGCATTGCCAATAATACTGACCCATGAAGCACGAATCAAGATCTTCTCTCTTTTCTTCATATCATTTAACTCCCCTTTTGTTGATGGGGTTACAAAGATATAACAATTAATCTTTATTTTTCCATCGCTTTAATTGAGGGAAAAACTTTCTCATTTCTTTAATTGCCTCTTCTTTAGTATACTTCACTTCACAGTCTTTGTTAAACTCATCCAGATACTGGACACAATGATCAATCATCTCGTTCATGCTAATGTCTTGGGTAAATTTCCCGTCTTTAAAGCAGTAGCAGCAATACTCATCATTGGATGTTCCATCTGCATTTGTCCCTAGAAGATCGTTGTTTGTTAACGTCATACCGCAACTTTGGCAAAATTTCTGTTCCATGATTTTTTTAGTTTAGTTGATTAATAATTAAATGATTTGTCTCTCCTGTAAAGATACAATAAGTTATACTATTCTTGTTCTTGTTTAAAAATTATAAATAATAAAAAAATTAACGATAGGTCTGTGTTGATTGATTTATTTATGTTAATCAATTCCGTTGTTCTGGTTGAGAATTAAATTAATGCGGGTGTGTTATGAATAAAAATTTATTAATAAACGCTTTATTATGGATATAATTCAACAAGTTGTAATGTGTAGTTGTTCTAATTATATCCAGTGGTATTTGTTGTTAATTATATCGATCCGGTTTTTGCTTGACATGAAATTGTAATGGGTTTTTAGTAGGGGATTGTTATTCTGTAATTGACACTATTTAGTATGACGCGCCAAAAAGGTTTTATCCTAACTTGTTTTCTTATGTCTGGTTTATTCCTTTATGCTCAGGATAAACCATCTGAAATTATTGTGCAGGGGAAAATATCAGACTCATCTTCAGGCGAAGCACTTTCAGGGGCATCTTTATATATTGTAGAACTAAAACAAGGTGCTGTTGCCGAAGAAGATGGTGTATATAGAATTTCTTTGCCTGATTTGGGTATTTATACACTTCAGGTTTCGCACATAGGTTATAAGAGTCAGACTATTCGAATCAGTTCTTCTTTTTTTCAGGTGATAAATATTAAACTTGAAGGAAATGCTACGTTGAAAGAAGTCGTTGTGACTGCTAAAACACTTAATGAAAACATCACCCGTTTGCACATTGGGGTAGAAAAACTCGACATTATTCAAATTCGCCAGATGCCAGCTTTTCTTGGTGAAGTTGATGTTATTAAAGCAATTCAGATGCTTCCTGGCGTACATTCGAGCGGAGAAGGAGGTACAGGTTTTATTGTCCGCGGGGGATATCCTGATCAGAATCTGATTCTTTTGGATAATGCCCCTGTATATAATGCATCACATCTGCTAGGCTTTTTTTCGGTTTTTAATAATGATGTAATCAGTGGTTTGGAACTGTATAAAGGGGATATCCCACTTAAATATGGTGGAAGATTATCTTCATTGCTGGATATTCATACAGTTGATCGTACGCCCGACCATGTTGCCGGATCTGGTGGAATTGGTCTGATATCAAGTCGTTTGGTTTTGGAAGGCCCATTAGGAGATAAAACGTCTTGGTTGATAGGGGCCAGGAGGAGTTATGCCGATCAGTTTTTACGACTTTCAAATGATAAGTCAGTAAAAGATCTTTCCATCTATTTTTATGATCTTAATGCTAAACTTACCCACCGGTTTTCTTCCAGGGATGTACTTTCGTTAAATACTTACTACGGGAAAGATGTTTTCGGAGCCGATATTTTTGGGCTTAATTATGGTAACTGGGCCACCACTTTAACATGGAAGCATACATTTAGCGAAAAAATAAATGCCAGGTTTATAGTGAACATGAGTAATTATAAATATGGTTTACAGACAGATATTGACGGGGCAACCATGGAGTGGAATTCTGATATTACTGAAATGATGATACGGTCGGACTTTACCCATACTATAAACAAGCGGATTAATCTTTCGTATGGCTTAACAGGAATAGTGTATGAGTTTACTCCCGGAATCGTAAAGACTCCCGATTATGGAGAGTATATTCTTCCCTCAAATTATGCATACGAGCATGTGTTTTACCTATCCAATGATCATTCTGTTACAGATAAACTGACTCTTAGGTACGGACTTCGCTGGATTTCGTTTCATAATATTGGAAAGGCTACAGTTTATACTTATACTGAAGATAATCAGGTCTCCGATTCTGTAAAATATGGTTCCGGCAAGGTGTATAATATATACAATGTTCTCGAACCCCGAATAGGATTGGTACTCACTCTTACGAAGCATTCCTCTTTCAAAGCAAATTTTTCACACAACACCCAGTTTATGCAACTGGCAAACAGTTCATCTTCTGGTTCACCCTTAGATATCTGGTTCCTGGCTGGTCCGGAAATAAAGCCGCAGAAGGTGGATATTTTTTCCGCTGGATATTTTCTAAACCTTAATCGAAACAAGTTAGAGACTTCTGTCGAGCTCTATTACAAATCGGTAAACAACTTGATCGATTTTGTTGATCATGCAGACCTGGTACTAAATAAACATCTTGAAAAAGAGGTTTTGGTTGGTAAAGGAAAGGCTTATGGGATCGAATTGATGGTAAAGAAGAATACGGGACGAGTAAATGGATTTTTCAATTACACGCTATCTCATTCAGAACGTACCATACCCGGAATAAATAATGGGAAAACTTATTTATCACCTTTCGATAAACCTCATAATCTGAAGATTTTGTTAAATTATCAGTTGTCATCTGCAGTAACATTTTCGGCAACATGGATGTATGCGACCGGCACTCCGGCTACCTATCCATCGGGACGGTTCAAGATCGTCAACGATTATTTTCCAATCTATTCCGGCAGAAACGATTCACGGAAGCCTGATTATCATCGGCTGGATCTTTCTTGTACTATTCTGGTAAATCCCAGGTCGTCAAAAAAATGGAGAAGTGAATGGAATATTTCGATCTACAACGCATACGGCCGTAAGAATCCTTACATGATTACTTACGACCACGAAGTGGCCGGAACACCTTTTGCTCAAAGCACGTACCTGTTTGGGATAATTCCTTCCGTTACATACAACTTTAAATTCTAAATAAGATGAAAAGTCTTATTCTATACTTTAGTTTGCTGGTTATTCCGTCAATCTCTTGTACGGAGTACATAGACATTGAAACAACCGATTCTGATTCCGTAATTGCAATTTATGGGGTTATTACAAATGAAACAGCTTATCAATGGATTGAGATCAGCCGTTCTTCTTCCTATTTTGATACGGTTCCTAATTTATTCGTGTCGGGAGCTAATGTAACAATAACCTCTCTTGATGGAAAAGAATCATGGACCTTAAAAGAGCGCGCCAAAGGCCTTTACCGTACTGAGCGCCGGGTAGCCGGCCGGGTCGAAAGCTCGTATAAATTAAATGTTTCATACGATTTTAATAATGACGGTGTTCCCGAAGAGTATGATGCTTCGGCAACGATTCTTAAGCCCTTTCAGATTGATTCGCTTAAGATAAATTCAATGGACCTATTGGGCCGTCATTATTTTAATATTCTTTTGTATGCTCCGGAACCCTTAGGTACTGATTATTATTTATGTAAGTTTTATATAAACGGAGGACTTGCAACAGCTTTGATAAAGTGGTATATTGTAATAAACGATAAACTGATAGATGGAGCCTATCTTGATGGATTGCTGATTTATTCTTTTTCTGATCAGAACAATGAAGGAGAATACGATCCGGGCAAGGTTCTTTTTGTTAAATCGGGCGATACAATTACTGTTGAGGTTAACCGTATTGATAAAGGGTACTATGATTTTATTTCGCAATGTAAAAGTTCAAGGGACGGAGAAACTCCTTTCTTTGGGGGGCCGCCAGCAAATATAGTAACCAACTTCTCTCTCGGAGCTGTAGGTTACTTTTCGGCATATAGTCCAGCGCGAAAGAGTATCATCGTACCCTGAATGTTAGTTTACAAATACAACCGGAAAGTATTGTTCAAACAATTTTCTGGCGATTTCAAGCTTTTCGGGAGTATTTTCTTTTACTCCTTTTAGCAGGTAAGGCTTTTTTAGAGCTTCGTATTTATGAGCACCTAATGTGTGATAAGGCAGTATCTCAATGCGTTGAATCATGGAGTATGACTGAAAGTGTGTGCCAAGCGCACGGATGTCTTCTTCAAAATCGGTATGTCCGGGTACCAGAACATAACGGATCCACATGGGTATGTTGTTAGCCTGCAGATAAGCGGCAGTTTCCAGGGTGTTGTTATTCTCACGCCCGGTAATCAGAAAATGACGTTCGGCATTGAATTCCTTTATGTCAAGCAGTACCATGTCGGTCAGCTTAAACAACTCTTTTGTGTCGTCGTTCAGAATACTTCCGTTGCTGTCCAGGCAAATATGTATCCCCTCTTCCTTGAGGCGTTTAAATAAAGGTATCAGGGCTTTGGCCTGCAAGGTGGGTTCGCCGCCCGAAAAAGTGATACCACCTCTTTTACCAAAGAAAGCTTTCTGGCTGAGGGCCATACGTACAATCTCTTCAATCTCTGTAGGTTTACCTCCTTTCAAAGGAATAGTGTCCGGATTGGCACAATACAAACACCGAAAATTACAGCCTTGCAGAAAAACAACCAGCCGAAGACCAGGGCCATCAAATGTGCCCATTGATTCGTATGAGTGGACATTTATCATATGCTTTGAATAAAAAGGAAGAGGACAGTCATATCGACTGTCCTCGGTTTATGTTTAGTTAAAATCTTTCGTGAAAACTTCTTGAAAGAACTTCCAGCTGATGTTCGCGGCTTAGTCGAACAAAGTTCACGGCATAACCGGAAACACGGATCGTAAGCTGTGGGTAGTTCTCGGGATGTTCCATCGCATCTTCCAACATTTCGCGGTTCAAAACGTTCACATTCAAATGGTGAGCATTCTTTGAGAAGTACCCATCCATCATTGAAATAAGATTTTCAACTCTGTCTTCGGCAGTTACACCAAGCGAACGGGGAACGATAGAGAATGTGTTACTTACACCATCCTGAGCATCATCGTAGTTGATCTTTGATACAGAAGATAGCGATGCAATGGCACCCTTTTCATCGCGTCCGTGCATTGGATTTGCTCCCGGAGCAAAAGCAACACCTTTTAAACGACCATCAGGAGTAGCACCTGTTTTCTTTCCATACATTACATTCGAAGTAATGGTAAGAATTGAAAGGGTAGGGCGTGCATTCTTGTAAATTGGCAATTCGGCCAATGTATCACTAAAGAACTTGGTAACACCAACTGCAAGATTATCCACACGGTCGTCATCATTTCCGTAGAAAGGAAACTCACCCTGGATATCGAAGCCTTCGGTAAGACCATTTTCATTGCGCTTTGTCTTAACAGTCGCAAATTTAATAGCAGAAAGCGAGTCGGCTACAATAGAAAGGCCGGCAGCACCGTAAGCTAAATTGATGCGGGGATTTGTATCGATAAAGGCCATCTGAGCCTTTTCGTAATAATACTTGTCGTGCATGTAATGAATGATGTTCATGGCATCGTTATATACACGGGCAATTTCTTTCAACACCTTTTTGTAATTTACCATAACTTCGTCGAAGTTAAGTACATCACCCTTTAGTTCAGGAATATCCTTCACCATAAGTGTACCTGTGTTTTCACAGCGTCCGCCATTAATTGCCAGCAACAATGCCTTGGCAAGATTTGTACGGGCTCCGAAGAACTGGATTTGTCTTCCTATATCCTGGAAAGAAACACAGCAGGCAATACCGTAATCATCACTATGACGTATTTCGCGCATCAAATCATCGTTCTCATATTGAATAGAAGATGTATCGATGGAAACCTGTGCACAAAATGCCTTAAAGCCCTCAGGCAATTCCGGCGACCAAAGTACTGTTAGGTTGGGTTCGGGAGAAGCACCAAGGTTATAAAGTGTTTGAAGGAATCGGAACGAAGTCTTGGTTACCTTATGTCTTCCGTCGTTCAATCTTCCGCCGATCGATTCGGTTACCCAGGTAGGATCCCCGGCAAATATATCATTATATGAATTCATGCGAAGGTGACGAACCATACGTAGTTTGATAACAAACTGGTCGATCAACTCCTGTGCAAATGTTTCATCAATTGTTCCGTTGCTCAAATCATGCTCAATGTAAATGTCAAGGAACGAGGAAACGTTTCCAAGAGACATGGCAGCTCCATCTTGTTCCTTTACGGCAGACAGATAAGCCATATATACCCATTGAACAGCTTCCTGAGCTGTATAAGCCGGACGAGAAAGATCAAGGCCGTAATATTCGCCCATCAATTTCATCTCTTTAAGCGCCTTTATCTGATCGCTAACTTCTTCACGCAAGCGAATGCGAGCTTCAGTCATCGGACCGGTAAGATTTGCTAAATCCTGGTTCTTCGCTTCGATCAAGCGGTTCAAACCATACAATGCCAAACGACGGTAATCTCCAATTACACGGCCACGAGCATAGTTGTCAGGCAAACCGGTAAGAAATCCCAACGAACGGAACGAGCGAATTTCTTCATTATATACATCGAAAACGCCTTCGTTATGAGTTTTACGGTAATGCGTGAAAATGTCTTTTACATGTTCGTCTACTTCCACTCCGTTTTCGTGACAAGCTTTGGCTACTACGTTAATTCCACCAAACGGTTTGATAGCTCTGCGAAGCAGTTCGTCTGTCTGCAAGCCTACAATCAGTTCGTTTTCCTTATCAATGTATCCGGCTTTATGAGAAGAAATAGTTGAAACAGTTTTGTTGTCAATCGAACGCACACCATTATTGGCACGTTCTTCGGCAAGTGCAGTAAGGCAAGCAGACCAGATGCGTTTTGTACGTTCTGTTGGTCCTGCAAGGAAAGAAGCATCCCCATCATATGGAGTGATGTTCTTTAATACGAAATCCCTGACATTAACCTCTTTACTCCAAATCCCGTCTGCGAAGTTTTTGTTTAATTCCATAAAAATATTTACTATGATCTTTATTATTGATATGTTTGTACTTTGAGTCTACAAAAATAAGCGTTTTAGAGCACATTTTGTTCATTTTATGTCAATAAATAGTGTTATAAAACATCTTTTATTGTAAATGAATGAAAGCGAATCAAAAGTGATGTAAAATTGATTGAGCTATATTATTAATATAGAATAAGTTGGCAAAGTCGGGGAGACAAATATCAAAAAATGTTATCCCAATCAGTTTGTAGATTCAAAAAAAGTCCTACCTTTGCAGAGCTTTTGAAAAGCAACGCAATCGAAAAGTCATTGGAGAGATGGCAGAGTGGTCGATCGCGGCGGTCTTGAAAACCGTTGAACCG
>JAGPJL010000026.1 GCA_018054455.1 Parabacteroides sp. | reverse complement strand
CTTGATTTTCAATCTCAAATTCATAAGAGCGCAAACAATTCGCAATAGTTGCTTGTTTTAGGGTTGATAGAAATCATACAAATAATATTAATAACTAATACAATGTCAATTAAAAGAGTTTGGGTTGAAGAAGACTGCATTTCATGTGGCAGTTGTGAGAGTATATGTCCCGATGTATTTGAGGTTATAGATATCTCGGAAGTGAAACAAGGTGTAGTTTTTGCTGATTTCGATGCCGGAATCAGAGATGCGGCTGATAACTGCCCGGTGAGTGTAATTAAATTCGAAGAATAGATAGTTTTTTTATTCGTTTTTTCGGCTGTTTCGGGTTGTATGAACACAACCCGAAACAGCCTTTCTTTTTTTTACAACTTATAAATAGCTATAAGTCTTTCGCTTTGACTTATAAATCTATATTGGAATGCCTTTTTCTTAGACATTTTGCTTTTTATTTCTATCTTTGAGGCATCATATTATAAAAAACGACAGCAGATGAACGAACAAATTAAACAGATTGCGGAACGTCTGGCCGGACTTCGGGATGCATTGGGTAGAACACCGGAAGAAATGGCTAAGTCATGTAATCTTTCGACTGATGAATATTTGTTGCTGGAAACAGGTACAGTTGATATTTCTGTAAGTGTACTCCACCAGATTTCGCAAGCAAATGGAATCGCTCTCACCACCCTTATGTTTGGAGATGAGCCCAAAATGAGTTCCTATTTTGTTACGAGAAAAGGAACAGGGATTACGGTAGAACGTGTAAAAGCATATAAATATCAGTCTTTGGCTGCAGGTTTTGCAAATCGTAAAGCAGACCCGTTTATTGTTACCGTTCATCCTAAACCCGAAGAAGAGGAGATTTTCCTGAATTCGCATCCGGGACAGGAATTTAATATGGTATTGAGTGGTCGTATGTTGATACGCATTAATGGTAAAGATCTTATTTTAGAAGAAGGTGACAGTATATATTTCAATTCGGAACTGCCACATGGTATGAAGGCGTTAGACAATGAGAAAGTGTGTTTCCTGGCTGTAATATTTTAACGATAGAGAGATAAATCATGTTAGAAAGATTCGTAAATAAAACGGCCTTTGAGTCGCAAGAAGATTTTGTAAAGAATTTTAAGGTAAATGTTCCGAATAACTTCAATTTCGGATACGATGTGGTAGACGCCTGGGCGGCGGAAGAACCTGAACGGAAAGCATTATGCTGGACTAACGATAAAGGGGATCACATCGATTTCACGTTTGCAGAGATGAAAAAGTATACAGACCAGACAGCTTCCTATTTCCAATCGCTGGGAATTGGTCATGGAGATATGGTTATGCTTATTCTGAAACGTCGCTATGAATTTTGGTTTTCCATCATAGCGCTGCACAAACTGGGTGCGGTTGTTATTCCGGCTACACATTTACTTACGAAGAAAGATATTGCATTCCGTGCTAATGCGGCAGATATTAAAATGATTGTGGTTGCTGGTGAGGAAGAAATTACGAAGCATGTAATAGATGCTATGCCCGACTCTCCTACTGTAAAAACATTGGTTTCCGTTGGTCCGGATATTCCCGAAGGTTTCGATGACTTCCATAAGGGAATAGAACAGGCAGCTCCGTTTGTTCGTCCGCTTCATGCAAACAGCAATGAGGATATTTCTATTATGTATTTTACTTCCGGAACAACAGGCAATCCGAAAATGGTAGCTCACGATTTCACCTATCCGTTGGGACACATCGTTACAGGTAGCTTCTGGCACAATCTGAACAAGGATAGCTTGCATCTTACCATCGCCGACACTGGCTGGGGAAAGGCTGTATGGGGTAAGTTGTACGGACAATGGATTGCCGGCGCAAATGTGTTTGTATACGACCATGAGAAGTTTGTTCCTGCAAATATGTTACAAATGATTCAGGATTACCGGATTACTTCTCTTTGCGCGCCTCCAACAATATTCCGTTTCCTGATTCGTGAAGATCTAACTAAGTACGACATGTCGTCATTAAAATATTGTACCATTGCCGGCGAAGCGTTGAATCCGGCGGTGTACGAATCTTTTTACAAACTAACGGGAATAAAGCTGATGGAAGGTTTTGGTCAGACCGAAACGACTCCAACAGTTGCAACTTTTCCATGGATGGAACCGAAACCGGGATCGATGGGTGTACCCAATCCGCAATATGATGTAGATTTGATCCGTCCGGATGGTTCACGTGCCGAAGATGGCGAACAGGGACAGATTGTTATTCGCACTTGCAACGGCAAACCTCTTGGATTGTTTAAAGAATATTACCGGGATCCGGAGCGTACAAATGAAGCGTGGCATGATGGTGTGTATTACACGGGCGACATTGCCTGGCGTGATGAGGATGGTTATCTGTGGTTTGTAGGTCGTGCAGACGATGTGATTAAGAGTTCTGGTTACCGCATCGGTCCGTTCGAAGTGGAGAGTGCTCTGATGACTCACCCTGCCGTTGTAGAATGTGCCATTACGGGTGTACCAGACGAGATTCGTGGTCAGGTGGTTAAAGCGACTATTGTTTTGTCTATGGATTATAAAAATTCCGACAAAGAAGAACTTACGAAAGAAATACAGGATCATGTAAAAAAAGTTACAGCTCCTTACAAATATCCGCGTATCGTGGAATTTGTGGATGAGTTGCCCAAAACCATCAGCGGAAAGATTCGTCGTGTGGAAATAAGGGATAAGGATACGAACAAGTAGCTTGTAATATTGAAATATATGTTTCGTTTTAAAAAAATAGCTGTAAAAATTGGCAGTAATGTACTGACCCGCAAGGATGGAACACTGGATATTACCAGGATGTCCGCCCTTGTGGACCAGGTTGCCGATTTGCACAAGCAAGGTGTCGAGGTAGTCCTTATCTCTTCCGGAGCTGTTGCTTCCGGACGTAGTGAGATTAAAGCGAATAAGAAACTGGATCCGGTTTCTGCTCGTCAGCTTTACTCTGCTGTAGGTCAGGCTAAGCTTATAAACCGGTATTACGAGTTGTTTCGCGAACACCGGATTGCCTGTGGACAGGTACTTACTACAAAAGAAAATTTTGGGAGCCGCACGCATTACCTGAATCAAAAACATTGTATGGAGGTGATGCTGGAAAACAAAGTGATTCCTATCGTAAACGAAAATGATACAATTTCGGTTACGGAACTTATGTTTACGGATAATGATGAGCTCTCCGGGCTTATAGCCACCATGATGGGAATGGATGCCTTGATTATCCTGAGCAATATCGATGGAATATACAACGGTAATCCGTCAGAACCGGGTACATTTGTTATCCGGAATATTGAAGCGGGGAAACAGGACTTGTCCGAATACATACAAGCAACTAAGTCGCAGTTTGGTCGTGGCGGAATGCTTACCAAAAGTGTGATTGCTCAAAAAGTAGCTGATGAGGGGATTACCGTTTTAATTGCAAACGGGAAGCGCGACAATATATTACCTGAATTACTGGCAAAGGACAGTAAGACGGTTAGTACATGTTTTGTTGCCTCTGCAAAACCTGTTAGCAGCGTAAAGAAATGGATCGCTCACTCAGAAGGTTTTGCTAAAGGAGAAGTTCATGTTAACAAAGGCGCAGAAGAAGCTTTGCTCTTGCCGAAGGCCTCAAGCGTTCTGTTGGTTGGTGTAACAAAAATTGCGGGCGACTTTGAAAAGGACGATATTGTAAAAATTATGAATGAAGATGGTGTACAGATCGGCGTAGGTTGCGCAGGATATAATAGCCGCGAAGCGACTAAGCTAATTGGCAAACGCGACCAAAAACCGTTGATACATTACGACTATCTTTACTTAGACTAATAGCTTATGGATTTAAGTGCTACTTTCAAACAGATACAGAAAGCTTCCGCTTCGCTTGTTAAGCTAAGCGATGCAACTATTAACCGGATATTGGTTGATACAGCCGATGCTGCGTTGACAAATATACCAATGTTGTTGCAGGCAAATGCTCGCGACCTGGCGTTGATGGATCCGGCAGATCCTAAGTACGACAGACTGAAACTTACTGAAGTGCGTTTACAGGGTATAGCTCTTGATATGAAGAATGTGGCCTTTCTACCCTCTCCTCTTGGAAAAGAGCATGATGCATGGGTACGTCCGAATGGGATGAAAATAAAAAAAATAGCTGTTCCTTTCGGTGTTATCGGTATAATTTACGAAGCGCGCCCAAATGTTACATTTGATGTATTTTCTCTTTGTCTGAAGTCCGGTAACGCATGCATACTGAAAGGAGGTTCGGATGCCGATCATTCCAATCGGGCACTCGTGGAGATAATCCACAGCGTGTTGAATAAATATGGCGTCGATCCGGCTGTTTGTACACTGCTTCCTGCCGACCGTGATGCGACTGCTCAATTGTTAAATGCGGTAGGTTATGTTGATTTAATTATTCCCCGGGGTAGTAGTTCGTTGATTAATTTTGTTCGTGATAATGCGCGTGTGCCGGTTATAGAAACCGGGGCTGGTATTTGTCATACTTATTTCGATTTATCCGGAGATAAAACCAAAGGAAAGGATATCATTACCAATGCGAAAACCCGCCGGGTAAGTGTATGTAATGCGCTGGATTGTCTTGTTATTCATCAGGACCGTCTCGGAGATTTACCTTATCTTTGTTCCGATCTGTCGAAAAGTAATGTGGTAATCTATGCTGATAAGGCTTCCTGGGATGTGTTAAACGGCAATTATCCGCCTGCCTTGTTGCAGCAAGCCACGCCAGAGAGTTTTGGAACGGAGTTTCTTGATTATAAAATGAGTGTACGGACTGTTGCTTCTTTTGATGAAGCATTGGAGCATATAGCCCGGTATAGTAGTAAACACAGCGAATGTATTATTTCGGAAGACAATGATACTATAGCTTCATTTCAACAGTTAGTGGATGCTGCCTGTGTGTATGCAAACGTTTCTACAGCCTTTACTGACGGGGCTCAATTTGGGTTTGGGGCAGAAATAGGGATTAGTACGCAAAAGATGCATGCACGTGGTCCGATGGCATTGAATGAAATTACAACATACAAGTATATTATTGAAGGAAACGGTCAGGTTCGGTCGTAGTATAAAATAAATCAAATAGGAAACAATATGAAGAATTTCACTTGTGTGCAAGATCTGGGTGATCTGAAAGTAGCGCTAAATGAAGCGTTCGAAATAAAAAGAGACCGTTATCAGTTCTGCGAACTGGGCAAAAATAAAACGTTACTGATGATTTTCTTTAACTCCAGTCTTCGCACCCGCTTAAGTACCCAAAAGGCGGCCATGAATCTTGGTATGAATACCATGGTGCTGGATGTTAATCAAGGAGCCTGGAAGCTGGAGACAGAACGGGGGGTAATTATGGATGGAGACAAGCCTGAACATTTACTCGAAGCTGTTCCGGTAATGGGCTGTTATTGCGATATTATCGGTGTACGCTCTTTTGCCCGTTTTGAAAACAAAGAGGAGGATTACAACGAGTTAATTATAAATCAGTTTGTAAAATATTCTGGTCGACCGGTATTTAGCATGGAAGCATCTACCCGCCATCCACTTCAAAGTTTTGCGGATTTGATTACCATCGAAGAATATAAGAAAACGGCCCGTCCTAAAGTAGTTCTTTCGTGGGCACCTCATCCAAAGGCTTTGCCTCAGGCTGTTCCAAACAGTTTTGCAGAGTGGATGAATGCAACAGATTACGACTTTGTTATCACCCATCCGAAAGGGTATGAATTGGCTCCTCAATTTGTGGGAAATGCCAAGGTAGAATATGATCAGGAAAAGGCATTTGCAGGTGCCGATTTTATTTATGCAAAGAATTGGTCTGCTTATGCTGATCCAAACTATGGACAGGTTCTATCATTGGATAGGGCGTGGACAGTAGACGCAGAAAAGATGGCGCTGACTAACAATGCTTATTTTATGCATTGCCTTCCTGTTCGCCGGAATATGATTGTTACTGATGATGTTATAGAGAGTCCGCAGTCTATTGTTATTCCAGAAGCTGCGAACCGTGAAATTTCTGCACAAACAGTCCTAAAAAGGATGCTCGAAAGTTTGTAAAAATTGAATCATTATCAAAGCATACTATGAATAAAAGAGGATGAACCAGTTGTTTGATTCATCCTCTTCTTATTATGTACCTATATAAACTACAATTTATCTATCCTACAAGTGCTTATTTATAATCTTAGCGTCAGGCTTCCCCTTTAATCCCTCCAATTGGAGGTATAAATCCCTGGGGATGTTCTGTTTGTACAGTCCCAAACTGTTCTTCGAAGCGAGTTAAATTATCCTGAAGCGCATACAACAGCCTTTTGGCATTTTCGGGAGTAAGTATAATCCTACTTTGCACTTTAGCTTTTGGAACTCCGGGCACCAATCTAATAAAATCGAGGATAAATTCTGACGAGGAATGTGCGATAATAGCCAAATTAGCATAGGTTCCCTGTGCAGTTTCTTCCGATAACTCAATCTGAATTTCTGTATTACCTTTCTTGTTTTCCATACTTTATTTTTGATTAACTGTATTTGTTTGCAAAGATAAGAAAATAGAATTCTAATAATGCAAAAACGACCACCTTCACAGGCAGTCGTTCTTTCGTTGTGTTTTAAATTCTCAATTCTTTAGACCAATGTAAAAATTCTTTGTGTGTGTTTATGTCGAACTAGTTTTGGCATCCAAGTTAAGGCCTTTATACCATAAAGACTAATTCTTTTATGATGCAAATTTATACTGATTTTAAATACTAAACAAATACTTTTTAATCAAAATTCAATACTTTTCCGACTTTTAGTAATTTATTTTATTTTCTAAATCAAATAGATTACTAATCACACCTTAAATCTACTCCTTTCATATTTTTCTCTATATTCGGTGGGAGTACATTCTTTTCTTTTTTTAAAAATACGATTAAAATTTGATATGTTATTAAATCCACAGTTATAACATATCTCTGTTATAGTGTCATGCGTGTCTATCAGCTTGCAAACAGCCTGAGAGATACGTATATCATTCAAATTATCAATAAATGTCTTACCTGTGCGCTTTTTTAAAAACCGGGTCAGAGATGCCTCACTCATACCACTTTTCTCAGCAACTTCTGCCAACATAAGTTGTTGTTTATAGTTAGCATGCATAAACAATAAAATCCGTTCAAGTCTTTCGTTTTCACTCGAATAATATCCATCCACAATATTATTGACGGAACTCAATCTGCGCATTTTAGAATCCAGCGAGAGTATTTTAAGTATTTCCACCATGTGCAGGAAATTGTGAAATGAATCCGTGTTGTTTTCAGACAAAGTAGTTAAATGAGGAACTATTTTCACAATCATTTCAGATGAAAATACAATTCCCTGAGTCGCATCTTCAAACATTTTGCGGATAGTTTTAAAGTGCCGTGTATTTAGCATACTATCGAATATGCCTGAATGAAACTGAATCGTAATTTCGCTGACTGTTTCACTCAAACAGTTATGATTTGCATACGCATGCTTAGTACCTCCGGCAACTAAAACGAGGTCATGGTTTTCAATCTCTTCAACAGAATCGCCTGCTATTCGTAATGCACCAGCGGCTCCTTCCAGATAGTTTAGTTCAAACTCCGGATGCACATGAAGTGGAAAATCAAACCCTCTCTTTTGGGGACGACTAATAATCATGAAACAATCGTCATCTCCTAATGGCGTTACTTCTCTTAAATAATCTTCGGATGGAGACATAGGTTGTTACTGGATTATTACAGAACTTAACACCGGCGCATGATCTGAAGGATATAGTTCATTGAGTGTTTCTGTAAGTACACCATAACGTACAACCTTGATGTTTCCCTTAATAAAAATATAGTCGATTAGAGATCTTTCTGCCAACGGAATTTTCCCCCAATCATGGAATGACCATGCCGGTCCGAAAACTATAGGTGCAACCGTACGGGCGTCTGTTAGAGAATAGCCGTCGGGGGAATTAGTAATAACCTGAATCGGATCATCTGATGGCACTGCATTAAAATCTCCAGTCACTATCACCGGATAGTTTCTCGAAAGCTCTTTGACTTTATTTACGACCAGCTGGGCTCCTTCATGTCGTGCAATCTTTCCTATATGGTCAAGATGGGTATTTAACATAAATACTCGTTTTCCTGTTTGCTTATCTTCAAATATACCCCAGGTTGCGACTCTTTCACAAGCTGCATCCCATCCTTTTTTACCAATTACATCGCAATTTTCAGACAACCAGAAGTTACCGGAATCGAGAAGTTTAAATCGTAGTTTGTTATAAAAAATGCTTGCATATTCACCCTTGGTTTTGCCGTCTTCCCTGCCCACACCAATAAAACCGTAATCAGGCAAACGGTCGCATAAATCGGTAAGCTGCACATTTAATACTTCCTGCATACCGATAAGATCGGCCTGGTAAAACTTAACAATATTTGCAGCCAGATCTTTTCTGTATTTCCATTGATTATCTCCATCCCCTGGGTTGGCCATACGGATGTTATACGTCATCACGTTGATTTGATGTGCAGAAGACTGTGCTTGAACAAATACACAAATTTGCGTCAACAGCAACAAGAGAAAAAGTTTTTTCTTCATATTTTGAGTTATAAGTATTTTAAATCTATAGATTGAGCTTCACAAATGTAATAGTATTGATTAAACTATGCAAGTTGGATTAAATAAAAAAGGGATCCCGGTTAACCGGAATCCCTTTTAATATATTAAATAAAGCTTTTATTATTCGTTGTCCATAGTTTTGAAATCAACAACATTCTTTCTGGTAGCAAAAATACGTTCAAATTCGTCTTTTGCTCCAACAACAAGCTTGTCGAAATCTCGCTGACCTGTTCCGGCAGGAATCAAGTGTCCACAAATAACATTTTCTTTCAAACCTTCCAAACGGTCAACCTTACCATTAATAGCTGCTTCGTTAAGCACCTTCGTTGTTTCCTGGAAGGAAGCTGCCGACATAAAGCTGGTAGTTTGTAAAGCTGCACGAGTAATACCTTGCAAGATCTGGTTAGTTGTAGCAGGAACTGCGTCACGTACTTCAACCAACTTTAGGTCTCTACGTTTCAGCATACTGTTTTCATCCCTTAACTTACGTGCAGTAACAATCTGTCCTGCAACCATAGTTTGAGAATCACCTTGATCCATTACTACTTTCTTACCCCAGATACGGTCGTTTTCATCCATAACATCCAGCTTGTCTACAACCTGTTGTTCAAGGAAGCGGGTATCTCCCGGATCAACGATTTCTACTTTGCGCATCATCTGACGAACGATAACTTCAAAGTGCTTGTCATTAATCTTTACACCCTGCAAACGGTATACATCCTGTACTTCGTTCACGATATATTCCTGAACAGCCGTAGGACCCTTAATTGCTAAGATATCAGAAGGAGTTGTTGCTCCATCAGACAAAGGCATACCTGCACGAATGTAGTCATTTTCCTGTACCAACAACTGTTTAGAAAGAGGCACCATGTACTTCTTTACTTCTCCAAGTTTAGATGTTACTGTTATTTCGCGGTTACCACGCTTAATTTTACCAAAACCAACTTCTCCATCAATTTCAGAAACAACTGCAGGGTTTGACGGGTTACGGGCTTCAAACATTTCAGTAACACGAGGCAAACCACCGGTGATATCACCAGCTTTACCAACTGCACGTGGAATCTTAACCAATACTTCACCGGTTTTAACCTTATCGCCGTTATCTTTAATTACGTGAGCTCCTAATGGCAAACTATAGTTTTTCAAATAATTACCATTTTCGTCGATAATGTGAGCTGAAGGAGCTTTAGTCTTATCTTTTGATTCAACGATAATCTTTTCTTTCAAACCTGTTGTTTCGTCACTTTCAACTTTGTAGGTAACATTTTCGATTACACTTTCAAATTCGATCTGACCAGCAACTTCGGAAACGATAACAGCATTGAAGGGGTCCCACTCAATTATTACATCGCCTTTCTTTACTAAATCGCCACTATTGAAATATAGTTTGGAACCATAAGGTATATTATGTGTTAATAATACAATCTTAGTATTTGGATCCACTATACGCATTTCAGCCAAACGACTTACTACAACCTGATACTTAGAACCGCTTGCTTCGTCTACTGCTTCAACAGAACGAAGTTCATCGATTTCAAGAATACCATCAAATTTAGTTGAAATACTATTTTCGGTTGCTATATTGGAAGCGATACCCCCAACGTGGAACGTACGCAAAGTAAGCTGTGTTCCTGGCTCACCAATTGATTGAGCAGCAATAACACCGACAACTTCACCTCTTTGAACCATGCGGCCTGTAGCAAGGTTACGTCCGTAACATTTTGCACAAACTCCCTTCTTTGATTCGCAAGTAAGTACAGAACGTATTTCTACACTTTCAATCGGAGATTCCTGAATCTTTTTGGCAGCATCTTCCTTGATTTCTTCACCAGACTGAACAAGGACTTCGCCTGTAAGCGGGTGTTGAATATCATGAACAGATACACGACCTAATATTCTTTCATATAAAGAAGCTACAACTTCTTCATTATTCTTCAATTCAGAGCAGATAAGTCCACGTAAGGTTCCACAGTCTTCCTCATTAATGATAACATCATGAGATACGTCAACCAAACGACGTGTCAAATATCCAGCATCAGCTGTTTTCAAAGCCGTATCCGCCAAACCTTTACGAGCACCGTGAGTAGAGATAAAGTACTCTAACACTGATAAGCCTTCTTTAAAGTTTGAAAGAATTGGGTTTTCAATAATCTGACCGCCTTCTGAACCACTTTTCTGAGGTTTAGCCATCAAACCACGCATACCGGACAACTGACGAATCTGTTCCTTGGAACCACGGGCCCCAGAATCCATCATCATGAATACAGAGTTGAAACCCTGGTTGTCGTTAGTAAGCTGTTTCATCAATATATTAGACAACTTGCTGTTTACGTGTGTCCAGGTATCAATAATCTGGTTGTAACGTTCATTGAAGGTAATGAAACCCATGCTATAGTTAGAAAGAATTTGTTCTACTTCAGCATATCCTTCATTGATCAGTTCGTCTTTTTCTGGTGGAATAAGTACGTCTGCCAAATTGAATGACAAACCACCCTTGAACGCCATATAATAACCCAAATCCTTAATATCATCAAGGAACTGAGCTGTTCTGGCTACACCACAAACCTTTATCACATTCCCGATAATATCACGAAGTGATTTTTTACCTAATACTTCATTAATGAATCCAACTTCTTTTGGAACAAATTCATTAACCATAACACGTCCAACGGAAGTCTCACGCAACACTTTTACGATGTTTCCATTTTCATCAACATCATCCACGTAAACTTTTATAGGAGCATGTATGTCTACCTTTTTTTCGTTGTACGCGATAGTTGCTTCTTCTTCACCGTAAAAAATCAAACCTGATCCAAGTGATCCCGGACGTAGTTTGGTAATATAATACAAACCAAGAACCATGTCCTGAGAAGGAACAGTAATTGGAGCACCATTTGCGGGGTTCAATATATTATGTGAGGCAAGCATTAACATTTGAGCTTCAAGAACTGCCTCATTACCTAGTGGCAAGTGAACAGCCATCTGGTCGCCGTCAAAGTCGGCATTGAAAGCCGTACAAGCCAAAGGGTGCAATTGGATAGCTTTACCTTCAATTAATTTTGGCTGGAAAGCCTGAATACCTAAACGGTGCAACGTTGGTGCACGGTTAAGCAATACAGGATGACCCTTCATTACGTGTTCAAGAATATCCCAAACAACCGGTTCCTTGCGGTCAACGATTTTCTTTGCAGATTTAACCGTCTTAACAATTCCGCGTTCAATTAATTTGCGGATAACAAAAGGTTTATATAGCTCGGCTGCCATATTTTTAGGCAAACCGCACTCATGCATCTTTAATTCTGGTCCAACAACAATTACCGAACGGGCAGAATAGTCAACACGTTTACCTAATAGATTCTGACGGAAACGTCCTTGTTTACCTTTCAAGCTATCTGAAAGTGATTTCAAAGGTCTGTTCGCATCAGTCTTAACCGCGCTTGATTTTCTTGAGTTATCAAATAATGAATCGACAGCTTCTTGTAGCATACGCTTTTCATTACGAAGAATAACTTCAGGAGCTTTAATGTCTATCAAACGTTTTAAACGATTGTTGCGAATAATAACACGACGATATAAGTCGTTCAAATCCGAAGTTGCAAAACGACCTCCATCTAATGGAACCAAAGGACGTAGTTCGGGTGGAATTACAGGTACTACGCGTACAATCATCCATTCGGGTTTGTTACGACCCTTTGAAGCACGGAAGGATTCAACAACCTGTAACCGCTTTAATGCTTCATTTTTTCTTTGTTGAGATGTATCAGTACTTGCACGATGACGCAAATCATAAGACAATGTATCAAGATCCAAGCGGGCTAACATATCATATACAGCCTCTGCTCCTATCTTTGCAATGAATTTATTAGGATCTGTGTCTTCCAACATCTGATTTTCTCTTGGAAGAGAATCAAGAATCTGAAGATATTCTTCTTCAGAAAGCAAATCGTATTCTGCAACAGTATCTACAGCTCCCGGTTGAATAACAACATACCGTTCGTAATAGATAATGGAATCAAGTTTTTTTGTAGGCAATCCTAACAAATAACCAATTTTGTTAGGTAGTGAGCGGAAATACCAAATATGAGCTACAGGCACAACCAGATGGATATGTCCCATACGTTCACGACGAACTTTCTTCTCGGTAACTTCAACCCCACAACGATCGCAGACAATTCCTTTGTAACGAATACGTTTGTATTTTCCGCAGTGACATTCGTAATCCTTAATAGGACCAAAAATGCGTTCACAAAACAAACCATCTCTTTCTGGTTTGTAAGTACGGTAATTAATCGTTTCCGGTTTTAACACTTCGCCACTTGAGTTCTCAAGAATCTCTTCGGGAGAGGCTAGACCGATGGTTATTTTTGAAAAGTTACTCTTTATCTTGTTTTCTTTTCTAAAGGCCATATTGTTTGTTTATAAAGAGTTATCAATCGATAAAGTAGATGGACCTAAGCCCATCTACTTATATAATTTTGAATTAATCCAGTGTAAAGCTTAAACCAAGACCTCTTAGTTCATGTAGCAACACATTCAAAGACTCAGGAATACCAGGCTGTGGCATCGGATCACCTTTAACAATTGCTTCATACGCTTTTGAACGACCAACTACATCATCAGACTTAATAGTAAGAATTTCCTGAAGAATATGGGCTGCACCGAAAGCTTCCAGTGCCCAAACTTCCATTTCCCCGAAACGCTGACCACCAAATTGAGCCTTACCTCCAAGTGGTTGCTGTGTGATAAGTGAATACGGTCCAATAGAACGCGCGTGCATCTTATCATCTACCATGTGCCCTAACTTAAGGAAGTAAGTAACACCTACTGTAGCAGGCTGGTCAAAACGGTCACCGGTTCCACCATCGTACAAGTAAGATTTACCATAACGAGGAATACCTGCTTTATCAGTCCACTCGTTCATGTCGTCTATGGATGCTCCGTCAAAAATCGGGGTAGCAAACTTTACTCCCATTTCTCTTCCGGCCCAACCCATAACAGCCTCAAATATCTGACCCAAGTTCATACGTGAAGGTACACCAAGAGGGTTCAAACAAATATCAACTGTCGTTCCGTCTTCAAGGAATGGCATATCTTCCTGACGAACAATCTTGGAAACAATACCCTTGTTACCATGACGTCCAGCCATCTTATCACCAACCTGTATCTTACGTTTCTTTGCAATGTAAACTTTAGCCATCTGAACAATACCGGTTGGAAGTTCATCTCCAATAGTCAAGTCAAACTTCTTACGTTTTAATTCAGCGTCCAGTTCCTTGTTTTTCTTCAGATAATTCAGAATCACGGACTTGATCATATCGTTCTTCTGAGTATCTGCGGTCCACTTGCTTACCTGTACAGAGTTATAATCAAGTTCTTCTAACGCCTTACGGCTAAATTTAGCACCCTTGGCTATAACTTCAGTATTCATATAATCTTTTACACCCTGAGATACTTTACCTGATGTAAGTACGATTAGTTTTTCAACTAAAACTTCTTTGAGTTCTGCCATCTTGATCTCAAAATCTTCGTCTAATTTTGGCAGAATCGCTTTGTCTGTTAGTCTGGACTTTCTTTTTTTAACTGCTTTAGAAAAAAGACTGGTTCCAATTACTACCCCATGCAAAGATGGTTTAGCTTTCAAAGAAGCATCTTTAACATCACCAGCTTTATCTCCGAAAATAGCTCGCAACAATTTTTCTTCAGGAGATGGATCGGACTCACCTTTCGGTGTAATTTTACCAATCATAATATCACCCGGTTCGATGCGTGCTCCAACACGGACAATACCTCTTTCATCCAAATCTTTGGTAGCGTCTTCACTTACGTTTGGAATATCAGAAGTAAGTTCTTCCATTCCCCGCTTAGTTTCACGTACTTCAAGAATATATTCATCAACGTGTACAGACGTAAAGAAATCTTCGCGTACCATACGTTCGTTTAATACAATAGCATCCTCATAGTTGTAACCTTTCCAAGGCATGTAAGCAACTTTAATGTTGCGGCCAAGAGCTAGCTCACCATTTTGAGTTGAATATCCTTCAGTCAGAATTTCACCAACTGTAACTCGCTGTCCTTTATGACAAATTGGACGTAAGTCTACTGTTGTTCCCTGGTTGGTTTTTCTGAATTTAGGAATGTTGTATGTTTTAATCGAATCTTCGAAGCTTACAAATTCTTCTTCTTCAGAACGATCATATCTAATTTTAATGCATGTTGCATCTACAAATACAATTTCACCTTCACGTTCAGCCATAATCTGTGTACGTGAATCGCGTACAAGCTGTTTTTCGATACCTGTACCCACAATCGGAGCATCAGTACGTAACAACGGAACAGCCTGGCGCATCATGTTAGATCCCATCAATGCACGGTTAGCATCGTCATGTTCAAGGAAAGGAATCAATGAAGCTGCGATTGATGCAATCTGCGTTGGAGACACATCCATTAAGTCAACCTCGCTAGGAGCAACAACAGGAAAATCTGCTTCAAAACGAGATTTGATTCTGTCTCTAACAAACTTACCTTCATCATCCAACAATGCATTTCCCTGAGCAATTGTCATTTCTTCTTCTTCTTCAGCAGTATAGTATTGTAACCCTTCTTCAGAAAAGTTAACTTTACCATTTTCTACTTTACGATAAGGAGTAGAAATAAAACCAAGATCATTTATTTTTGCATAAACACATAATGAAGAAATCAAACCGATATTAGGTCCTTCAGGAGTTTCAATCGGGCAAAGACGACCATAGTGTGTATAGTGAACGTCACGTACCTCGAAACCGGCACGCTCTCTGGAAAGACCGCCAGGGCCTAGTGCAGATAAACGACGTTTATGAGTAATTTCAGCTAACGGATTTGTTTGATCCATAAACTGAGATAGCGCATTTGTACCGAAGAAAGAATTAACAACGGAAGAAATTGTTTTCGCATTGATCAAATCAATGGGAGTAAATACTTCGTTGTCTCTAACATTCATACGCTCACGAACCGTACGTGACATACGCGCCAAACCAACACCAAATTGGTTATACAATTGTTCGCCAACTGTACGAACACGACGGTTGCTCAAGTGGTCGATATCATCAACAATCGCCTTTGAGTTAATTAACTCAATAAGGTATTTGATAATCTCGATAATATCTTCTTTTGTTAAGACTTTTACATCATCACTTGTAGTAAGATTTAGTTTTTTGTTTATTCTGTAACGACCTACTTCCCCAAGATCGTAACGTTTTTCAGAAAAAAACAAATTATTAATTACTTCACGCGCACTAGCATCATCAGCAGGTTCAGCGTTACGTAACTGTCTGTAGATATAAAGAACAGCCTCTTTCTCTGAGTTACTAGGATCTTTCTGAAGCGTATTATAAATAATAGCATAATCAGAAAGATTCTGATCTTCTCTATGCAATAAAACATTTTGAACACCCGAATCAAGAATTGCAACGATATTGTCTTCGTCTAATACTGATTCACGGTCAATAATTACTTCATTACGCTCAATAGAAACAACTTCACCGGTATCTTCATCAACAAAATCTTCTACCCATGTTTTAAGAACGCGTGCAGCAAGCTTTCGACCTAAGAGCTTTTTAAGATTAGTTTTATTAACCTTAACTTCTTCAGCAAGATTAAAGATTTCCAGAATATCCCTGTCGCTTTCAAAACCAATTGCACGTAAAAGGGTTGTTACAGGTAATTTTTTCTTCCGGTCGATGTAAGCATACATCACATTGTTAATATCTGTAGCAAACTCAATCCACGAACCTTTAAACGGTATAATACGTGCAGAGTATAATTTTGTACCATTAGCATGTGTGCTTTGACCAAAGAATACACCAGGAGAACGGTGTAACTGAGACACAACCACACGCTCTGCACCATTTATAACAAACGTTCCACGTTCTGTCATATACGGAATGGGACCCAAATAAACATCTTGAATAACTGTATCAAAGTCCTCATGATCGGGATCAGTACAGTATAATTTCAATTTTGCTTTTAAGGGCACGCTATAGGTTAATCCACGAGCAATACATTCATCTATTGCATAACGAGGCGGATCAATATAATAATCTAGGAACTCCAACACAAAATTGTTACGAGTATCTGCAATGGGAAAATTTTCTGCAAACACCTTATACAATCCCTCCTTCTTACGTTTTTCGGGAGGCGTGTCAAGTTGAAGAAAGTCTTGGAATGACTTCAATTGTACTTCGAGAAAGTCCGGATAAGGAAGGGGATTCTTAATCGAAGCAAAATTAACTCTTTGGTTTTCAGCTGTTGAAGACATTTAGTAAGGAATTTATTGAACTTAATGAAAATATAGACACAAAAAGGTTAAGAATCTTTGTTTGCAAAGATTCTTAACCAAATCACCTGATTACCAGGTTAGAAATACTATTTAAGCTCAACTTCAGCTCCAGCTTCTTCTAAGCTTGCTTTTAATGCTTCAGCAGTTGCTTTATCTACACCTTCTTTAACAACAGAAGGAGCAGCATCAACAAGATCCTTAGCTTCCTTCAATCCAAGGCCACATTGTTCTTTAACTGCTTTTACTACCTGAAGTTTTGCACTACCTGCGCTCTTCAAAACAACATCAAAAGATGTTTTTTCTTCAACAACCTCAGCAGCAGCTGCGGGACCAGCTACAGCAACAGCTGCAGCAGCAGGTTCAATTCCGTATTCTTCTTTAAGGATAGTTGCAAGTTCACTAACTTCTTTTACGGTCAAGTTCACTAATTGTTCTGCAAAAGCTTTCAAATCTGCCATTTTTGTATGATTTAAATGATTGTTTATCTGAATAAAATTTAAAATTATCTTTCCTGAAGTGTTTGTAATACTCCATGAATGGTTTGTCCGCCTGACTGAAGAGCAGAAATAACGTTCTTAGCCGGAGATTGTAACAACATGATAACATCTCCAATAAGTTCATTCTTACCCTTAACATTTACAAGAGCTTCAAGATTCTGTGCACCTACGTAGAAACATTCCTGAACGTAAGCAGCCTTTAATTGAGGCTTTCCTTCACCTTTTGTGTCTTTTGTAAAATTCTTAATAAGTTTGGCGGGTACATTAGCAACGTTAGAAAACATTACAGCTGTGTTTCCTTTCATAGAAACAAACAGAGGAGAAAAATCGCCCTCTACATTGTCTAACGCTTTTTTAAGTAAGGTGTTTTTAACAACAACCAACTTAACATCCTGCTTATAACATTCTCTTCTCAAAGCGCTTGTTTTAACAGCGTTTAGAGCTTCGATGTCTGTTAAATAAAAATTTGCATATTCATTAACAGTTGCTGTAAGCTGGTCTATAATAGAACTTTTATCTTCCTTTCTCATTGTTCAATTGTTTTATTAATTTTCTTCAACTGATTTAGGGTCAATTTTAATACCCGCACTCATTGTACTTGAAAGATAAATGCTCTTTACATATGTTCCCTTAGCTGCAGACGGTTTCAGTTTCATAATTGTAGAAATAAATTCTTTTGCGTTTTCGCGAATTTGCTGAGCGTCAAAAGAAACCTTTCCTACTGATGTATGAACAATACCTGTCTTGTCTACCTTAAAGTCGATCTTACCTTGTTTAACTTCCTTTACAGCATTACCTACTTCATTTGTAACTGTACCACTTTTAGGATTAGGCATAAGACCACGAGGACCTAACACTCTACCTAAAGCACCAATTTTACCCATGATAGAAGGCATTGTAATAATAACGTCAATATCAGTCCAACCACCTTTAATTTTTGCAATATAATCGTCCAACCCAACATAGTCAGCTCCAGCTGCATTAGCTTCAGCTTCCTTATCAGGAGTACATAATACAAGAACTCTAACTTGCTTACCTGTTCCGTGAGGTAATGAAACAACACCTCTCACCATCTGGTTAGCCTTACGGGGATCAACTCCTAAACGGACATCAATATCTACAGAAGCATCAAACTTTGAAGTAGTAATTTCTTTTACTAAAGCTGAAGCTTCTTTTAATGAATATGATTTTCCAGCTTCAATTTTGCCCAAAGCCAACTTTTGATTTTTTGTAAGTTTACTCATCTCAATTGAAGTTTATTAGTTATTTTCAGGGAATGTCCCTTTAACAGTGATACCCATACTTCTGGCAGTACCAGCAACCATTTTCATAGCTGATGTTACAGTAAAGCAGTTAAGATCGACAATCTTGTCTTCTGCTATTGCTTTAACCTGATCCCAAGTAATCTCGGCAATCTTCTTACGGTTAGGCTCAGCAGAACCACTTTTTAGTTTAGAAACTTCTAGTAACTGAATAGCTACCGGAGGAGTCTTAACTACAAAGTCGAAAGATTTATCAGCATAGTAAGTAATTACCACAGGTAAAATCTTACCAGCTTTGTCTTGAGTTCTGGCATTAAATTGCTTGCAAAACTCCATAATATTAATACCCTTAGAACCTAAAGCAGGTCCAACAGGGGGAGAAGGGTTTGCCGCTCCTCCTTTTATCTGCAATTTAATTTGTCCAACAACTTCTTTAGCCATTTTTCTAAAATTTAGATATATAACACTAAAAACGGAAAGAATACACAATTCGTAACAAAAGTACTATTCTTTCTCCACTTGCATATAACCTAACTCAAGGGGGGTTTTACGTCCGAAGATTTTTACCATAACCTTGAGTTTCTTCTTCTCGGCGTTAACTTCTTCGATTAAGCCACTAAAGCCACTAAATGGACCAAAAGTAACTTTGACGTTTTCGCCAACATAGAATTGAACATCCATTTCTTCCTGTTGTTCCTGAAACTCATCAACCGTACCTAAAATACGATTAACTTCAGAAGGACGAAGGGGCACCGGATTATCCGATCCTCCAAGGAAACCAATTACATTGGGAATATTTCTCAATCGATGAGCAACCTCTCCTACCAGAGCTGCCTCTACTAAAACGTAACCAGGTAAATAAGCTCTTTCTTTCATAACTTTTTTACCATTACGAACCGTAAAAGTTTTCTCTGTAGGAATCAAGACTTGAGATACATATTCTCCCAGATCCGTATTCTTAAGTTCAGCTTCCAGATACTCTCTAACCTTATTCTCTTTACCACTAATGGCTCGGAGAACATAAAATTTCTTTTGTATGTCAGACATAGTAAAAAAGCTGATTTAAAAAATTGTTTCGTAGAAGAAGCGCATTACAGTCTCAAAACCCAAGTCAATCACAAAAATTAGCGCAGCGATCATAAGGGAAGCAAACATGACAACCACAGCACTATTTGATAGTTCTGATCTCGTAGGCCAAGAAACTTTATAAACAAGTTCGTTATAAGATTCCTTAATATAAGCAATTATCTTTTTCATTGAATCTATAGATTTTAGCACGGGTCGAGAGACTCGAACTCCCGACACCTGGTTTTGGAGACCAGTGCTCTACCAACTGAGCTAGACCCGTATATAGTCAGCCTTTAACAGCTGACTATAAAATATTTCAAATTAGTTCATTAATTCTGTAATCTGACCAGCACCTACTGTACGACCACCTTCACGGATAGCGAAGCGAAGACCTACGTTACATGCTACTGGGTAAATCAATTCTACAGTAATTGTAACATTGTCACCTGGCATAACCATTTCAGTTCCTTCTGGTAAAGTAATTTCACCTGTAACATCCAATGTACGGATATAGAACTGAGGACGGTATTTGTTATGGAATGGAGTATGACGGCCACCTTCTTCTTTCTTCAGGATATAAACCTCTGCTTTGAAAGTAGTGTGAGGTGTAACTTTTCCCGGGTGTGTAATAACCATACCACGTTTGATATCAGCCTTATCAACACCACGAAGCAACAAACCTACATTATCACCAGCTTGACCTTCGTCCAAAATCTTACGGAACATTTCAACGCCTGTTACAACAGACTTTCTTCCTTCAGAACCTAAACCGATAATCTGAACTTCTTCACCAGTTTTAATAATACCAGTCTCAATACGGCCTGTAGCAACAGTACCACGACCTGTGATAGAGAACACGTCTTCAACAGGCATCAAGAAAGGTTTGTCAACTTCACGAGGAGGAATTGGAATCCAAGTGTCGCAAGCGTCCATCAATTCCATGATTTTATCTTCCCAAACTGGATCACCGTTCAAACCACCAAGAGCAGAACCACGGATTACAGGAGTATTATCACCGTCAAAATCGTAGAATGAAAGAAGTTCTCTCATTTCCATTTCAACAAGATCCAACATTTCTTCATCATCAACAGAATCACATTTGTTCATGAAAACAACCAACTTAGGCACGTTTACCTGGCGAGCCAAAAGAATGTGTTCGCGAGTCTGAGGCATAGGTCCATCAGTTGCAGCTACAACAATGATAGCACCATCCATCTGAGCAGCACCAGTTACCATGTTCTTAACGTAGTCGGCGTGACCCGGACAATCTACGTGTGCATAGTGACGGCTAGCTGTCTGATACTCAACGTGAGCAGTGTTAATTGTAATACCTCTTTCTTTTTCTTCAGGAGCATTGTCAATCTGATCGAATGATACAATTGCTGAAAGACCTTTCTTTGCCAATACGGTTGTAATAGCAGCTGTTAACGTTGTTTTACCGTGGTCAACGTGACCAATCGTACCTATGTTCACATGAGGTTTCGATCTGTCGAATTTCTCTTTTGCCATAACTTAATTGTTCTTTATATGATTAATGATCTGTACTTTATCATTTTTGAGCCGATGCCGGGACTTGAACCCGGGACCTCTTCCTTACCAAGGAAGTGCTCTACCGCTGAGCTACATAGGCAAATAGAGCGGAAAACGGGACTCAAACCCGCGACCCTCAGCTTGGAAGGCTAATGCTCTATCAACTGAGCTATTTCCGCATTATTTATTATCCGTGGGCAGTGATGGATTCGAACCACCGAAGACGAAGTCAGCTGAGTTACAGTCAGCCCCATTTGGCCACTCTGGTAACTGCCCTTAATACATTTACAAAAAAGCACGCTTGCTTTTTTTTTGAGCCTCTTGTCGGATTCGAACCAACGACCCCGAGATTACAAATCACGTGCTCTGGCCAACTGAGCTAAAGAGGCATTCAATATTTTCTAACAGAAGCCGTTTCGTCACAACGGCGAAACGGCTGCAAATTTAGATATTTTTTCTTATATACCAAACTTATGAGGTAATTTTTTATTTAGCTCTTGATTTTTCCTTGAATTTAAGCAATTGTTTAGATAAAGCTTCGACGCAACAATCAACCGATTCCTCAAAAGTATCGCTAATTTTCTCCGCAAACAGTTCTCCACTTTTAATTTTTAGCTTTATTGAGGCTTCTTTATTTTGGAATGTTTCTGGCTTGACTACCTTAAAAAACACTTCAGCCTGTAATATTCCATCATAATACTGTTCCAGTTTGGAAACTTTCTTTTGCGTAAATGCTTCTAATTGTGTGAAAGCATCAAAGTGGATAGATTGAATTCGAATGTCCATAATTACCTCCTTTTTTTTTGCTCTGGGATGAGCATGATACACTTTTTTTAATTCTTCAAAGGTTGTATGCGTGTAAACACTGGTTGAAGCTAAACTACTATGTCCAAGTAACTCTTTAACTGCATTCAACTCCGCACCATTGTTCAACATACTCGTTGCAAATGAATGTCTTAAAACATGGGGACTTCGCTTAGCCAATAATGGAATATTCGAAAGTCTCTTTGTTACTATTTGATAAACAATTCCAGAAGACAATTGGTTTCCGTTTTTTCTAACTAAAAGCCATTCACTTTCTGTTTCGGGTATTTTTACCCTAACCTCGTTGTAAGCAAGGATAAGATCTTTCAATCCACTTGCAAATGGAATCAACCGTTGTTTATTTCTTTTTCCTGTTACCTTCAACAAAGATGACTCATAGTCTACATCCGTTTTTTTTATGCCGGCTAATTCTGAACACCGGATTCCGGTATCGTAAAACATTTCAATAATCAGCCGGTCACGAATTCCCTCAAAGTCCGCATCAAAACCATCCCCGTCTAGCAAAGCCTCCATCTCTGCATCTTTAATAAAATAGGGCAATGGCTTTTTTGTTTTCGGACCACTAATTAAACGCATAGGCGTAGAATCTATTATCCCAAGCTTCAGAAGAAACTTAAAAAAAGATTTCAAAGAACTTAATTTTCGGTTAACTGATACAGGAGAAATTTTTTGATTCAATAAAGAAACGATCCAATTTCTAACTACATCCGAATCTACATCTTTAAGCTCAGACAAGCCCGCTTCTTTTTCAATATACAAATCAAACTGGCGCAGGTCATTAGTATACGCGCCAATGGTATGATCGGAATAGTTCCGCTCATACCTAATATATTGTATAAAAGAAGTTATCAACTCATTCACGTTACATCAACTTTTGTGCAACGAATGTAGCGATAAGAATTCAATTAAACAAGCTTGTGGCTATAATTTTATTCTTCTACCTGTTGTAATTGCTGAACATAAACTGCACGCATGTTCTTCTTTCTTTTTACAACTGAAGGTTTTGCGAAAGCCTGACGGCTTCTTAATTCTTTTACAACACCAGTTTTTTCGAATTTTCTCTTAAACTTCTTAAGCGCCTTTTCGATGTTTTCGCCTTCTTTCAATGGAACTACGATCATAATTTAACTTGTTATAATATTTAATTAGTACATTCTTTAATTGGGCAGCAAAATTAGACATTGTTTCGTGATATTCAAAACTTTCTCACGAATATTCGTAATTTTTTATAATTTGGCTCCTCAATCAGTTATCAAATAGAACAATCATACACATTCTAAAAACATACAGTATAATCATATCCGATGGATAACATCACTTAATACTTAGCTTTGCTGAATTTCCTTCTCTTTAATTTTAATCAGAACAGCAAAAAGATAATCATTTTATATTCAATCAAGAGGTAAATGTAACGCAAATGAGCTAATAATATATGCCTCTAAAAATCAGACAAATATACAAACATATTCTATTGAAGGAAAGAAAATGCAAAAAATAAAAACGGCCTTAATTGTCAAAAAAACAAAAAAAGATGAATTTGCATTAGGTAATCTGCATACTTAGCGTGTCTTTAGTTATAAGTAACAATATTAAAATTCCAAATCTGGATTTTCTGTATTTAACACGCCTATTTTGAATAACAAGAGATGAAGATAAATAAAAAAAATAATATTACAATAGATGTTGTATTTGCTTTAATTGCAATAGCAATTATTGCGACTTCTTGTGCAAAATCGGAAAATTATCTGACTACTAAAGAAAGGGAAGAGGGATGGCAACTTTTATTTGATGGTAAATCCCTTAACGGATGGAGAGATTACAACGGATCAGCTCTTACCGGATCTTGGGATGCAGCAGATGGATGCATTCATGCAGATGGAAAAGGTAGCGATGAAAGCGGATATATAGTAACAAAAAATATATATGAAAATTTCGAAATAAAGTGGGATTGGAAAATATCAAAAGCAGGAAACAGTGGGTTATTGTATCACGTAGTTGAAGGTCTCAAATTTCCTGTCCCCTATATTACTGGCCCAGAATATCAGCTTATTGACAACTTATACTTTCAGGATTCACTTGAAAAGTGGCAAATGTGCGGAGCCGATTATGCAATGTATACTCCTGACTCGTTAAACTGTAATATTTTCCCTGCTGGCCAATGGAACAACTCAAAAATCATATTCGATAATGGACACGTAGTCTATTATATGAATGGAAATAAAATCATTGAGTATGAAGCTTGGACAGACGACTGGCACGCAAGAAAAAAAAATGGAAAATGGATGCATGCTAATGAGTACGGTTTGGCTAAAAAAGGTGTATTTTGTTTACAGAACCATGGATATCCAGCTTGGTTCCGCAATATTAAAGTTCGGGAACTTCAAAAAAAGACAAAAGAAATTTCTATCTTTAATGGAGAGGACCTGAATGGATGGGAAATATACGGGCAAGAGCTGTGGTATGTACAAGATAGCATTCTAATCAGCAAAAGTGGTCCGAATAAAGGTTATGGATATTTAGCCACCAGAGATTACTATGATGATTTTGAATTCACTGCTGACTTCAAACAAGTGGCCGACGGCAATTCTGGGGTATTTTTTCGTTCTTTCATTGAACCTGGTGCTTTCGTAAATGGGTGGCAAGTTGAAGTTGCACCTAAAGGACGTGATACAGGTGGAATATATGAATCCTATGGACGAGGATGGCTTATTCAGATACCAGAAGGACGAGAAAATATACTTAAAGCTGAAGATTGGAATACTATGCGTATACGCGTTCAGGGAGAAAATGTTACAACATGGCTTAATGGAGAAGAAATGGCTTCAATTAGCGATGAAAAAATAGCCAAAGGGCAAGGACGAATCGCCTTGCAAATCCATGATGGAGGAGGAATTAAAGTTCTTTGGAAAAATCTGAATATTAAAACTTTGTAAATCACTTTTATTTAGTAATATATGAAAAACATATCTAGAAGAAACTTTCTAAAGACCGGTGCAGTAGCAGCTGCAGGTCTTACCATTGTTCCAGGAACAGTGATGGGAAAAGCGTTTGGGCATACAGCTCCAAGTGACAAACTGAATATTGCCGGTATCGGTGTAGGAGGTATGGGACGTCGTAACCTTGCCAATATGAAAACAGAAAACATTGTAGCACTTTGCGATGTAGACTGGCATTATGCAGATAAAACATTTAAAGATTACCCTGCTGCCAAGAAGTTCAAAGACTGGCGGGTTATGTTTGATGAGTTTGGCAAATCTATTGATGCTATCATGGTAGCAACACCAGACCATTCCCATGCAGGAGTTACCGCTCATGCGATTACATTGGGTAAGCATTGCTATACACAGAAACCTCTCACCCACTCTGTTTACGAATCTAGGTTGTTAACCAAACTTGCACAAAAGTATAGGGTAGCAACACAAATGGGTAATCAAGGTAATTCGTTCGACTGGTGTCGGCAGATTGCAGAATGGATTCAGTCTGGTATTATTGGTGAAGTTACAGAAGTTCACTGCTGGACTGATCGTCCTATCTGGCCACAAGGTTTGTCAGAGCCAAAAGGAACACCAAAATGTCCAAAAACATTAGATTGGAATTTATGGATTGGTTCTGCTAAAATGAGGCCTTACAATGAAGCATATACCCCTTGGAATTGGCGAGGATTCTGGGATTTTGGAACTGGCGCATTAGGAGATATGGCTTGCCATATCATGGACCCGTTATACTGGGCATTGGATCTCAAATATCCGACCAGTGTTATCGGCAGTTCAACGCTTAGCAACCTCTATTCGCCACCTCAGGCACAGATTGTCACTTATACTTTTCCAGCCCGCAAGCCAAAAGGTGAAGTTAAAATGCCGGAAGTTAAAGTATTATGGTACGATGGAGGATTACTCCCGGAAAGACCTTCAGAATTAAAAGATGGAGAAATGATGGGTGATGAAAACGGAGGGATCATCTTTGTTGGAAGTAAAGGTAAAATAATGACAGGTTGTTATGGAATGAATCCTACGTTATTACCTAAATCAGCCATGAATCATTTCAAACAACCGGAACCAACGATTCGTCGCATAAAGGGAGGTAACGGAGACATTTGGAATACAAATGCACACGAACAAGACTGGATCCGTGCATGCAAAGAATCTGCGGGAAACAGAACCGAAGCATCTTCAAACTTCAGCTTCTCTGGTCCGTTCAACGAAATGGTAGTAATGGGAGTTCTAGCAACCCGTCTTTCCGGATTACAAGGCTTGCATCGCGAACTGATGTGGGATGGCGAAAACATGAAGTTTACAAATATCTCGCCGACTGATAAAATTAAACTCGTGACAGTTGATGAATATAAAGTAATTGACGGGGACCCTCGTTTTGACAGACGTTTTGCTGAATTTAACGCTCTTGACATGGCAAACGAATGGATTAAACATACTTATCAGAACGGTTTCTCGTTACCTGAAATGCCCCGATAATTTACTAACAAAAAAAGCTGTAGCATAATTGCTACAGCTTTTTCTCAAATCAATACAATATGATAAAAAACAGTTATAAAGTTATTTGTTTGATTGCCTGCCTTCTTCTGGCTATGACAACACAAGCAAAAACAAAAGCAGAAAAACAAGGATGGCGTTTAGGGATGCAATCCTATTCGTTCCATTTGTTTACATTGACTGAAGCTTTAGATAAAACAAATGAACTCGGAATAAAATATATTGAGGTATATCCAGGTCATAAACTTGGTGGTAAATGGGGAGATCAAGCTTTTGGACCACAGCTTAGCTCCCAGACCAGGAAAGAGCTCAAAGCTTATGCTGCATCCAAGGGTATTAAAATTATATCAACCGGAGTAGTCGTAACTGAAAGTTCAGCCGAATGGGAACCCTTGTTTAGTTTTGCCAAAGATATGGGAATGGAGTATATCGCATGCGAACCTGCTTTAGAAGATTGGGATTTGGTAGAAAGTCTTGTGAAGAGATACAACATTAAAATTTCTGTTCACAATCACCCTCAACCCTCAACATACTGGAACCCGGATAATCTTATAAGTTCAATTTCAAGCCGAAGTAAAAAGATTGGATCTTCGGCTGATGTTGGTCACTGGAGACGCGAAGGATTAAACCAGATTGATTGCCTCAAAAAGCTGGAAGGAAGAATAATCTCTCTTCACTTTAAAGATATAGCAGCTAAAAAAGAAGATGTTAAATGGCAAGACGATGTAATTTGGGGGACTGGAGTTCTGGATGTAAAAGGAATGCTTCAAGAATTGAAAAGACAAAATTTCAAAGGAGTATTCGTCGTTGAATATGAATACAACTGGGAAAACTCTGTACCTGATATTAAAAAGTGCCTGAAGTATTTCGATGAAGTTTCGGACGAAATTTTATAGAATCAAAAT
>JAGPJL010000209.1 GCA_018054455.1 Parabacteroides sp. | reverse complement strand
GCTCCGAACACAATCAGTAATTCAATATAAATCCATCCGTTACTACGCTTTTGCGACCATAACATTTTAACTATCTGTTTTATCATTGCTGTAAACTTTTCTATTGATTAACTACTCATTTCCTTTTAATGCTTCAACTATGGGCTGACGTGCTATACGTATGGCTGGAATTCCTGCACTGAGAATATTCATAACCAAAACAAAGAACAGTGCTGCCACAAACGTTACCGGCTGAAACAACATATCCATATTCAGCATCGTATTGTTCTGTAATAAAAAGTCTTTACTAAAAGACAAAAGGACAAAAGAGAGTGCTAACCCAACTATCCCACCCAGTAAGGTAATAACCAGATTCTCGAACAGAACCTGCGATACAAGTTTGGAATAGGTGGCACCAAATGCCTTACGTAAACCTACTTCGCTTTTGCGCCGCTGTATAGATGCTTGTGTAACCCCAATCAAATTAAGTGCAGGAACAAGCAGCATAAAAAGAACCAACGAACCTGTTTCCAATATAAAGTCTTTGAAATCGACTTTTTTGAATTCTTCCGATCCCATCGCTATATCCAACCTTGAAATAGGATTTTCTCCGAAACCCACCTTATATAGTTTTTTGCCTTCATTGTAACGGGTTATTTGCTGTTTCAGCTCTTTACGGATGGATTCAAAATCACCGGCACGTTTAGCTAAAATGCATACACCAAAAGCTCCCGTAATTCCATCTGCATATTGTAAACTCATTAGCTGATCGTTTGTGGTATATGGAACCCAGACCGAAGCATACGAATCTCTGGCTGCTTTGCTTACCTCTTTTACAACTCCGCTAATAGTAAAGGGTATAAAGTTTATTACAATACTTTTCCCCAGCACGTCTGTAGTTCCAAAGAATTCGCGGGCAGCCTTGTCTGTTATTACTGCCTTGGGAATTCCGGAAAGGAAATCAGCTTTACTAAACGGTTTCCCTGAAATAAAACGAAAATCAAAAATGTTCCAGAATCGATCGTCCGTAAACTTTACACTATACTCTTTATACAATCGTTTATCCGGCAAAGAAAGTGGCAAATCGTCGGAATAAATGGCTGTTGCCGCTTCGGGTGTTTTAAGAGAATAAAAACATTCTCGTACAACTTCGGCCGACATGGCACCTCTGTTGGTATCGTTTCCGCTTTTTCCTGTAGCTTCCGTTCCCTGCACATAAAGCATTCTGTCGCGATTGTTTTCAGGATAATAACCATTTAGCTGAATCTGAAACAACAGAACCACAACCATAACCATGGCGATAGACAATGCCGTTCCAATAATGGAGATGCAGCTTACCAACTTGTTCTCTTTCAAGAGTTGAATAGCTTGTTTTATGTATTGTTTAATCATGGTATGTTTTTATTGATTAAGTTTTAATTTGTTTTTATTTTTATAATTGCTCATGTCAGAAACAACTACTTCTTCTCCGGGTTGCAATCCGCTTACGACTTCCACAAACTCGTAATTGCTGTCGCCTAGTTGTACCTTGCGTTTAATCAACTGATTTCCCTTTGCCACAAAGAGTTCGTATTCACCTTTTCCCACATAATAGGATCCGTTGGCAATACGCATAACATCGTCTTTTACTGCATTCATTACGTAGATATCTGTTTTCAGACCCGAGCGAAGGCGAGGATGGTTATCTTTTTCCAATTGAACAGTAAACGAAATGACTCCATTCTTCGATAGGGGAGTTACATCACTAACCGTTCCAGCTAACTTGTCGCTGCCAATCTTTACCATCACTTTATTGCCGGTTGCGATCCGATCGCCATAGGTATCGGCAATCTCTCCTTCAATCTTGAAATGAGAAAGATCGGAAACAATGGCAATCCGGTTACCCTGACCAACTTGCGCACCCACTTCATTATTTACGTAGGTAAGTACTGCCTTACGTGGCGAGCGGATTTGAGCGTCCTCCAGTGTCCGTTTCGTTTCGGCCATCCCTTTTCGGAAGATATTCAGTTCTAACTCTTTCACCTTTAGGTCGGCTTTTCCAAGAGCCTGTTCATTTAGATACTTTTGTTCGTCTTCTTTAAGTTGCAACTGTCCCACGTTGAAGCTAAGCTCCGCTTGACGGACTTTATCAGTCGTTCCGGCACCCAGACTATCCAGATATCGTTCGTTACGCAACTCAACTTCCTTGCGGTTTAATTCCATCCGCGAGACTTTTAACTTCATTTCCATTTCAGACAGTTTACTACGGTTGGTTACACGAAGCTGATCCAGCTGCAGACGCTTCATCTGTTCCTCGTCAAGCAGTTTATTGTATTCGGTTTCGGCACTTTGTAAATCCAGTTTCAGAATGGGAGTACCTAAGTCAACTGAGTCACCGCCTTTTTTATAGATTTCCAGGATGCGAGAGTTAATAGGAGAATTGATAATTTCCTCAAAAGAAGGGATTACTTTTCCGGATGCGTTAACAGACACTTCTATAACCCCCTTATCCACTTTCGACATGAGCAACCCTTTACGGGTAAGACTTGGCTGCATTAATGAAAGCACCAAAACAATACCCCCAACCAGTACAAATAAACCGGTTCCCCATTTAATAATTTG